>CALJBY010000313.1 GCA_938024025.1 uncultured bacterium | reverse complement strand
AGAAAAAACCTCCTCAAAAACGTGCTTTGAGCAATATTCAACGCATGAAACTCATAGAAGAAACCATAGAAAGAGAAATACGGCCCTCCTTGAGAACTGATGGAGGGGATATAGACCTTCTTGACATAGAAGGAAATAAGGTCCTTGTTACCCTGAGAGGGGCATGTACTGCCTGTCCCAGTTCAGATTTTACCTTAAAAGGATTAGTCCAAACCAAACTAAGAGAATTTGTCTCTGATGATATCGAGGTGGTGGTAAACTCATGAAAACTGTCTATGCAGATAACAACGCTACAACACGTGTTGCACCGGAAGTGGTTGAAGCCATGCTGCCCTACTTCTCTGATCTTTACGGAAATCCTTCCAGCATGCACCTCTTCGGTGGCCAGGTGGAAAAACAGGTTATAGAAGCACGAGAAAAGGTTGCGCAGCTGATCAACTGTGACCCCTCAGAAATTATTTTCACCAGTTGCGGCACCGAAAGTGACAGTACTGCCATAAAAGGAACGCTGGGGTCTTATCCTGAAAAGAAACACATGGTAACGACCAGAGTAGAACACCCCGCTGTTTTAAACCTCTGCCGACACCTGACGAAAAACGGCTATGCCCTCTCTGAACTCACTGTCGACAGTCAGGGAAACCTTGTACTTGATGAAGTACCGGAAGCAATCACTGATAACACTGCCATTGTCAGTATCATGTACGCCAACAATGAAACAGGGGTCATCTTTCCTATTGAAGAGGTCGGGGCACTCATTAAGAGTAAGGGCGCTGTATTTCACACCGATGCCGTCCAGGCCGTAGGCAAAATCCCCCTGGACATGAGTAAAAGCACCATTGACCTCCTTTCCATTTCAGGACACAAGCTTCATGCCCCTAAGGGCATAGGGGCGCTCTACATCAGGAAAGGGACAAAGCTTACCCCTTTCATCCTCGGCGGTCATCAGGAAAAGGGAAGACGTGCAGGAACTGAAAATGTCCCCTACATCATAGGATTAGGGAAAGCAGCGGAGCTTGCATACAAGCATATGGACGATGAGAACACCAGGGTAAAGGCCTTACGAGACCGGCTGGAAAAAGAGATTATCAAACGCTGTTCAGACACACGGGTTAACGGTGATACAAGCAATCGTTTGCCCAACACGACAAACATCAGTTTTGAATTTGTTGAAGGCGAATCAATTCTTTTACTCTTAAGTGACCAAGGGATTGCTGCTTCCTCAGGATCTGCCTGCACCTCCGGATCCCTTGAACCATCACATGTATTACGGGCAATGGGCATTCCCTTCACCTTTGTACATGGCTCTCTCAGGTTGAGCTTAAGCAGATACAATACGGAGGAAGAAATTGATTATATCATTGAACATATACCTCCCATTATTACTAGATTGAGAGAAATCTCACCGTTTGGTAAATCCGCTTAAAACGTTTTCTCGGGGGTCTGAAAAATCCCTTACACTGTTTTGGTTGTACCTTCAACATGTTAACGGCAAGGAGTATGCCTGAAACAAAATTACCCCAGATTATTGAACGTATTGTAAACACCTATGATGCTGAAGATGGCATTAACCACATAGAAGGACCAAATCTTCCTTCACGTGAAAGGGTGGTAGAAATTGCGGTACATTTCTTAAATGTTCTCTTCCCTGGTTATTATGAAAAGCAGGAACTTTCCAAGGGAAACGTTACCTACTATATATGGGAAAAGATTGCGGCTATTTATCATCTTCTCGCAAGGGAAAATTTCAAGAGCTTAAAGTCCGCATCGGGCCAACATGAAGACGACAAAAAGCTTACAGCGAAATCTATCGATATTACCTTTTCCCTGTTGAAAAAAATCCCGGAGATACGGGACCAGCTCCGCAGGGATGTTCGAGCCGCATTCGAGGGTGATCCTGCTGCGAAAAGTTTGGATGAAATCATTGTAAGCTACCCGGGAATTGAGGCAATTGCAATTCATCGGGTTGCCCATGAGCTCTACTTGCTTAAGGTCCCATTAATTCCACGCATCATGAGCGAATACGCTCATAGCACAACGGGTATAGACATTCACCCCGGGGCCACTATCGGTGATTATTTCTTCATTGATCACGGTACCGGTGTTGTGATCGGTGAAACTACAGAGATTGGAAACAACGTGAGAATCTACCAGGGGGTAACATTAGGGGCACTCAGCATAAAGAAGGATGCTTCCGGTAACATTGAACGGGGGAAAAAACGTCACCCAACCATCAGGGACAATGTTATTATTTATTCAGGTGCCACTATTTTAGGTGGTAAAACGGTCATTGGCGAACACTCCATCATTGGCGGTAGTGTCTGGCTCACTGAATCGGTACCCCCCTATACCATTTTGATCAACAAAGCACCTGAGCTTACACAAAAAAGATACCTTTAGAAATCGGTAACCACGAAGAAAAAAAAGACAGGAGACAGAAGGTGTTGTCATTAGTCAATTGTCATTAGTCAATTGTCATTAGCCATTGGCTAGAAACATGAACAAATGACCAGTGACCAATGACAAATGACGGCAAGATAAAAAACATCACTCCATTACTCCAAAACTCGATGAGTTCCTTACATGGCACATCATCGCAAACAAAGAACATAACCCGCGTACCATAGAAAACATTTATCTTTGAAAGGAGGTGTAATCATGACCTGGTTTAAATGCTCGAAGTGTGGCTATACGCTTGAAATAGATACACCACCGGAACAGTGCCCCTCGTGTAAAGAAAATTGTGTTTTTATGGACACCACCTGTTATACCCC
>CALJBY010000312.1 GCA_938024025.1 uncultured bacterium | reverse complement strand
GAGTACTGAGTAACAGGTTGCAGGTTACGGGTTTTTTATCTTGTCGCCATTTGTCAATGGCCAATGGTCATTTGTTGATCCTTCTAGCCAATGGCTAATGACAATTGACTAATGAAAACAACCTCTGACTTCTGACTCCTGATTTTTATTTTAGACATTCGTGTTTTTACTCTGCTTTCTTCGCGCCTGTGCTTGCCCTGTTAAATGTACTTGATTCATTTATTGGGATTGTCTTGGCGGTAATACATTTGTCCAGAATAAATATTCGCCTCCATGGATTATGTATCTGGGGCGGTGCAATTTTTCTGTCCTTTGGTTTTGACAATACGGAAAGGTGAGTAAGGAGGAGGAAAGGCTATTGCAAAAAAGCTGTTTAGCTGATACGATACTATATTAACCATTGTTTGTCCCAAGCAGCAAGGTTCTGGTAACGTTTTCTACTGCTGATAGGGGTTATGTGAGGAGGTTTAAGAACGGCAGCCCGGAGAAGTTACCTGTGCGAAGCCGATGTGTATGGTACGGTTGTTTTCCACTCATACGCTCGTTCGGTAGCGGTTACTGAGTTGATCTGTAAGAAGGATGAAAGGGCGTAGAACATGTTTCCGGCACTGATGCTTTATTTGTTGATGGGGATGATCATAGGATCACTTGTTTTTAAAATCGTGTATAGCCTGTATAACTCGGTGCGGGAGGGGTTAGGCAATAAGGGCATGCAACCACTTGTTAACATTAAGGAAATTGTTGGCGGCATTACCTGCCCAAAGGATTTTTTGTGCGCTACCGCAAAGAGTGACCCTTTATTCACAACAGGGGACAGTGGATTAGCATCACTTCTTGTGTGTCTAGAAAAAAAGATGCACGCGTGCACCTTTGCACATACTTCCGGGGAGCGTTTCCTGTGTAAATGCCCTCTTCGCCTTTACCTTAACAGTGAAGTCAAGAAGTGACCAGTTGTGCTGACTGTGCTCCCTGCTGGATGCCTTGGTGCTCAGAGGGGTGCTGGCAAAACGCTCTCCACGGCGTGATGACCTCAGGGGAAAACGATAGCACCACACAAAGAGTCTTTCTACCATTAATTACAATGAGGTAAGAGCTATGCATGATGAGACACAAAACATTACCGATTTACTAGTGGCTGCGGGCCGCAAGGCACGGGAAGAGACAAGTAATACACCGGAACCGGAGCTGACACAGCCTGTTCAATGGCCGGTAACGTGCACGGTTGGGCCCGGCCTTGAGGGGGCGATTGCCTGTGAGAGTAAAATTGGTTATGTCAATGGTGCAAAGGGATGGCTCATCTACCGGGGCTATGACATTTTTGATTTGTGTGCACATGCGACCTTTGAAGAGGTCTCCTATCTTCTTATGCACGGCACCCTTCCAACGGTGAAACAACTGAAGACCTTCAAGAACAAACTGGTGCAGTACCGTTTTCTCAATGCGACCCTGCGCCTGCTTATGGGCTTTGAGGTGGAAAAGATGAATGCGATGGCTGCGCTCCGTCTTGGCACCAATCTGATGCGGCAGGAATTTACCTTTGTGGACCAGGAGGAAGGGAGACCCACGACCGTTGATGCAATAGGGGCCGATGAAGATTCGATTCCCATGGAAACAGCGCCACGGGGCGAACGGCAAGCTATTTACGAATTCAAACGTTCCCGTATGGCCGCAAAGAAGCGGGCCGGGCAGCAGCTGGAGGATGCAGGGGGCATTGAAGCCTGCTATCACCTGATATCAGGTGTTGCCACACTTACGGCAGCTATTGCACGGGTTCGTCAGGGGCACATGCCCATAGAACCCGATCCTGAGCTGAGCCATGCCGCAAATCTCCTCTACATGATCACGGGTCAAAGACCCTCACCGGTTGAAGAACGGGTCATGGATATTGCCCTTATTCTCCACGCAGACCATGGAATGAATGCCAGCACCTTTTCCTCCATGGTTGTAGCCTCAACACTGTCTGATGTTTATTTTTCAGTGGGTGCGGGTATTGCGGCTCTTAATGGCCCGCTCCATGGCGGCGCCAATGAACAGGTTATACGCACACTCGATGAAATTGGTAAGCCGGGTAATGTAAAAGCCTGGTTGGATAATGCACTAAATAAAAAAATTAAAATAGCAGGGTTTGGACATCGTGTCTATAAGGCGTATGATCCACGGGCACGGATTCTGGGCCCGCTCGCTCAATTCCTGGTGGAACGCAACGAAGGTAAAAAAACCCTTTTCCAGACAGCCCACAAGTTGGAAGGTGAAGTGTCCACCAGGCTTGCTGCACAAAAGGGCATCTTCCCCAACGTCGATTTTTATTCAGGGATTGTTTACAGCTGTTTAGGGATCCAACCCGAGATGTTTACGCCGATTTTTGCCGTAAGTCGTGTTTCCGGATGGAGTGCGCGGGTCCTCGAATACTTGCAGAATAACCGTATCTTCCGCCCGCGCGCGATGTATACAGGCGAATTTAATAATGCCTTTGTACCGCTTGCTGAGCGGGACAAACGATCGCATTAAACGGGTGTACCGGGTAGGCTTATCCCAAAAGACGTTTCATGGTGTGCGTTTTCTAAGGACAGCGACGGTTGCACCCCATCCTCCGGCTTCGGGTGGAGCTTGGAAAAATGTTTCGATGAGGGGGTTTTTTTGTAGAAAGGCTTGTACTATCTTTCTTTGTACCCCGATACCTTTCCCATGAATAATGCGCACTTCCCGTAATCCCGCCTTGTGGCATTCAGAAAGATAGCTTTCCAGCAGGTCAGGTATGTCCCGCGGGGCGAAGGTGTGCAGATCTATCCTCGGTTCGATGGGCACCTTGACCGGTTCTTCGAAGAGATTTTCTTCTTCCTCTTTCATCACCTGTGCCCCTTATTGATTACACGTGTGGACGGACTTTTTGTTCATAGCCAGGAAAAGAGGGTAATGCCCAGGATCAAAATAATGATGCCCCAGAAACGATAGGTGATATCCTGGGCTTTGTTTAACCACCACTTCCCTATGGCATCAATCTGCCGGGGCGCTAAGAAGAGAAACCATTTCATGTTTAGTCCCCCCCCAAAGTCATATTGAACATACCGGAAATAATGGGTACAAGTGCATTAACATTTTTGTCTAGCTGGTAGTTTTGCATTTGTTTCTGGCCATCCCTTTCCATCTCTACGGTGAAATTGGTGTCGCCACTTAGTTGGTAAACAGCTTTAACAACACTTGATAAGTCATTGACATCAATGCCATTTACTCGTTTTATAATATCTTCGTTTTTAATCCCCATTTTTTCAAAATCATTTCCCTCCTTGAGGTGACGGATCCGGAAACCAGCGGGCTTCCCGTTCTCCCGATGCTGGTAGGCAATCACCTGTCCCACGTACTGATCGATATTACTTACCATATCGGTGATCTTATCGGCCGACACCTTCCATGAATTCTCATCCACTTTCTTAAAAAACTGATCTGATAGGGGGCTGTTACCACCTTGCGCTAACATAAGCACCAGTTCCTGGTCTTGTTTGGTCAGGGTTACACTGTCATTGAGTATGGTGGTTATCGTGTATCCCTGTATGATATCTCCCAGCCGGTAGACCCCCTGGGTGCCCCTCGTAGGATCTTCCAGTATAACGGAAGATTTTTCTCCGAAAACGGTTGTTCCCACAAGCCTCAGATTAATCGAAGGCGGGGTTTGTGTCTTGCCCTTGGTGGTATTAGTAGAAGGAGGTACACTCTCTTTTGGGTTATCTCCATACTTTTTGGAAGAGAGCATCTGGTATGGTTCTGTGCCGGGCTTGGGGGATAGGTCAGCTGTGGTATTTTCAGAAAGGTTTTTTGAAGGGTCGAGCATCATTTTGTCAATATAGGAGAGCAGGGTAAACGCAATGATGAGGAGGAGTCCGACAGCGGCTACTGCAATGTAGAAATATTTTGACATAATGTTAACCAAATGTTTGTAAGGTTACAGGAGTAGGGCTAAACGTTCTTGATGTCCTTATCTTCCGCAGATAAGTGGTGTAGGGTTTTTTCGTAAGTTGCACGTGCCGCGCTGTCAAAGAGAACAAAACGCACTGCTGTAATAGGTGTCGTACCTTTTAAATGGTCGATAATCGTTGAGAGTGCAATGCGGGACGCTTTGTCCAGAGGAAATCGATAGGCACCCGTACTGATAGAGGGAAAGGCAATACTGCTGCACCGGTGCCGTTCAGCTTGTATGAGACTGTTTTTATAGGCACTCTGTAATAGTTCAGGTTCCCGGTGAGAACCGTCACGCCACACCGGCCCAACGGTGTGGATTACCTGTTTCGCAGGAAGATTCCCGCCTGTGGTGATGACCGCTTCGCCGGTTGGGCGGCCCCCCACCTTTCTACACTCTTCCAGAATGGCTGGGCCTCCAGCACGGTGTATGGCGCCATCAACGCCACCACCGCCTAAGAGCGTGGTATTGGCAGCGTTGACTATGGCGTCAACCGTTTGCCGGGTGATGTCTCCTTCTACCAGTTCTAGGGTTGCAGTGCCAATGATCACCTTCATGGTTGCCTCAGTTGGGTATAGCAGGTAGTTGTAAAATATCCTTTTTTTTAGAGGATGTCAAGTGTCTGCACACAGGAGGCAGCGGGAAAGTTTTGACAATTTTACCGGGCTATGTAATTATCGATGCGGATTTTCCGTTAGGGCTCTAAGGAAACATGCTATAAGGTTTCTCGTGACGGGGGTGCCATCAATGAGTACGGTGAATGAAGATGGTTGTGTAAGAAAGGTGGCCGAAGAACTGTGGTTCAAGGTCCTGGAGGATTTTGACAGTGAAACAGTCCACAATGCATTTATTGATTACTGTATAGCCACCCGCCAGCTTCCCCTGGCTGGAGAGAAGTATAGAACCTGTCGTGAGCACACGGGGAATACCCTCCTCATCGATACATGCATAAAAAGAATTGTGCTCAGTGCACAAGTTTACTACCTTCCCGACAGGAGAAAGGAAAGAGCTGCCCAACGCAGTCCCTTCCTACGACTGTTTGCCGCTGCACTGTTTCTCCTGTCCGGATTCATTGCAGTAGCCCTCTGGATTTCATTTCCTGATCTAAGAATAGTTATCCTCATTTGTGTGGCCATGGTACTGGCCGGTGGCATCTATCAGTTTAAGAGGAGACTGTAACCAGTACGCTATCTCAACCCGTTACCTGCCGGTTTTGTTGCTCGTGAGAACTCAGGTGCCGTGCTTCCGGAGAAATAGTGGGCAATATGGATACCGTGAATACGAGAGCATTTTTAACAGATGACACCCTGCATATCCTCCCCACATTTTTAAGAGTGGAGGAGGAGATGCG
>CALJBY010000311.1 GCA_938024025.1 uncultured bacterium | reverse complement strand
TCCAACGTCGAACTTCCAATGAAAAACCTGCTCTGTTTTTCATTTCGGATTTTAGAATTTCGATTGCGGATTGAAAGGGACATTGGAATAATAAGAGTATTGATCTGCTTAATGCCTTACCAGTTCTCCATTACTCCAGTTTTTCTCTTGTACATGACTCCTGGAAATAGGGAAGTGTCCCTAATATTTTGTAGTTTTTCTATGGTTTGCTTTTAACAATACTATATTTTTAAAGGAGCTCTAATGAAACTACCCGTGAGGCTCATCCTACTTGCCTCCTTGATTGCAGCAGCAGGATGCGGTTCAAACGATGCCAATACCGTAACGGAAGAAGCGATGATATCTGTTATTGCTACCAAAGTAGCACGGGACGATATTGTCTCTTTCATCTATACTACCGGAACAATCTTTCCCCAGCAGGAGTCCATGATCAGTCCCAAGACAAGCGGCAGGATTGAAAAGCTCTATGTGGACGAGGGAGACAGGGTGGTGAAAGGGCAGCCCCTGGTGGAACTGGAACAGGAGAGGTTGCGCATTGTGGTCAAAGAGGCGAAAGCATACCTGAAAGAGGCCCGGGCCCACCTCAAGAACCTGGAAGCTACCGTGAAAAGGAATCAAACGTTGTTCGACAAAGGCATTGTGGATTCACAACGGTTTGATGACACCACCACTGAAAGGGATCTGGCAGAAGCGAGAGTCCAACGCTTAGAGGCAACCCTCGAGCGGGCGCAGCAGGATTTAAAAGACTCCGTCATCACTGCTCCCTTTGATGGTTTTATAGTCGAAAAGATGATGAACGAGGGAGAGATGGCGACTACCATGCCACCCTCTAACATTTTTCATCTGGTGGATACTAATACCGTAAAGATCGAATGCGGTGTCAACGAAGGGAAAAGAAGGTCCATTATGGTGGGAAAGGAAGTGGTCATCGAACTGGATGCTGCTCCCGGCGAAATTTTCACGGGAAAAATTGCTGTTGTCAATCCCATGGTGGATCCCAACAGCAGAACCTTCAAGGTAAAGATTGAATTTCCCAACCCCGATTTTAAACTGGAGTCGGGGATGTTTGCCAGAGTCCGCATTATCGATCGGGTATCTAAGAATACCCTTCTCATTCCCCGGAAGGTTATTATTGAGGAAGGCTCGGTACAAAAGGTGTTTATAGTGGAAGAGGGCAGGGCAGTGGAGAAGGTAATTACTACGGACATCGTTAATCATCCCCTGGTTGAAGTGAAAACAGGACTTGAAGAGAATGATGTCGTGGTAACAGAAGGTTTTTACTCCCTCAAGGACGGTATCAAAGTTACCATTAAAGAACTTTCAGATGGAGGAACACCAAATCGTGAACCTGCCTGATCTCTCTATTCGCAGACCCATTACTGTCACCATGATGATTTTGATCATCATGGTTTTAGGTTTTGTAACTCTCTCCAGGATAGGTATCGATTTCTTTCCCGACCTTCAATTTCCCGAGGTTACCATCCTTACCACGTATCCCGGTGCAGCCTCCCATGAAATAGAAACCATCGTGACCAGACCGCTGGAGGAGGCAGTGGCCGCGGCGGAGGGTATCAAGAAGATCAAGTCGCGATCACAGGAAGGTGTTTCCATCATTCAGGCTGAATTCACCTGGGGGACTGATTTAGACGCCGCCGCACAGGACATACGGAACATGATGGAGCAGGCCCTGGATATGATGCCCAATGAAGTGGACCGTCCCCTTGTCCTCAAGGGTGACATGGATCTCTTGCCCATACTCTACTATGGTATCTACAGCTCAACCAACCGGAACCAGCGTAATTTAAAGAAGCTGATTAAGGATACCGTTGAAAAGAGGCTGGAAAACCTTTCCGGTGTCGCTGCGGTAACCGTTTCAGGAGGCCTGGAAAGGGAGATCCTGATAAACGCAGACCGCAATAAGCTTAAGGCGCATAACCTCACCATCAATGATCTCATTTATACCATCAGGGAGCAGAACAGGGACATTCCGGGAGGACATCTCATTAAAGGTACTGAGGAATTTATTGTCCGCACCATGGGTAAATATAAGAATGTACAGCAGATAGCAGACACCATGGTTAAGGTGGAAAACGGGTTTCCCGTGTATGTGAGAGATGTTGCCAGCGTGGAAGATAGTCATGAGGAAATCAGGCACTATGCAAAGGCAAATATGCAAGATGCCGTTATTATGTGGCTCACCAAGGAGTCAGGTGCAAATACTGTCAGAGTCGTTGACAGGGTAACCAGAGAATTGGAAAAGATCAAAACCATTTTGCCACACGACATACAGATTATCAGTGTCTGGGATACGTCTAAGCTTATCCGGGATTCAGTCGAACGGCTGAGTGAAACTGCATTCTGGGGAGGCGCTATAGCATTCGTGGTCCTGCTTCTTTTCCTCTGGAACTTACGGACAACCCTTACCCTTGCCATCTCTATCCCCTTTGCCATTATTACCACCTTCATTGCTATTTATTTTACGAACTACACCCTTAATCTTATTACCCTGAGTGGACTTGCCCTGAGTGTCGGTATGATACTGGATAACTCCATCGTGGTGCTGGAAAATATCTTCCGGCACCTGCAGGAAGGGAAGGAGAGAAAGGAAGCTGCCCGTTTAGGTGCCAGTGAGGTCAGTATGGCCATAACTGCTTCTACCTTGACCAGTGTTATCGTGTTTCTTCCCATGGTTTTTGCGAGCGGCATCACCGGTCAGTTTGCCAAACCCCTCGGTGTTACCGTTACCCTTGCACTCTTTGCCTCTCTCTTAATTGCCCTTACCATGGTACCTATGATTGCCTCCCGCTTCCTCAAGGTGAGCGGTGAGCAGAAAGAAGGGCGGTACTTTACCCGTATGAGATCACGCTACCAAATCCTTTTAGAGAAATCGTTGCGTCATCGATGGCTGACCCTTACCGCAGGCATCCTGCTCTTTATTTCCAGTCTTTTCATCTTTTCATTCTTTGTCGGGGGTGAGGTGCTCCCCAAGTTAGATGAGATTTACACCTCGGGGGTGGTGAAGCTTGCACCCGGGCTTTCACTGGATGAAACCTATAACTTTGTGAAACGGGTGGAGAAGGCTATCATGGAGGAACCCGAATTCCGGTCAATCATTTCAATTACCGGTCTTTCCCAGACCTCAAAATATGATGCTGCCCAGGGTGCAGGTGCAACGGGGGTTAATGAATCGATGATCTTTTATGAAATTGCCCCCAAGGGTGAAAGGACCCGAACGGCAGTGGATTTTATGGATGTCATCAGATCAAAGATACCCCCCCTTGCCAAGGGGACCCTTTACTTCATGCAGACCAATGACTATTTCACCCGGGGAGGAGGCCGCCCCATCGAAATTAAACTCTTCGGAAGAGATCTCTGGGCACTGCAAAAGATCAGCGATCAGGTGGCAGCAGGATTGAAGAAAGAAGAGGAGATTGTTGATGTTGACAACAGCCTCAAGATGGGAAAACCCGAGATGCAGATTTCAGTGGACAGAGACAAGGCATCCTCCATGGGAATAACCGTAGCCACCATTGCAAATACCGTTGATGCTGCCTTTTTAGGGAAAGAGGTAACTAAATATCGGGATCAGGGAGACGAGTATGACGTGCGGGTGCGCTTTGCAGAGCGGGATAGGGAAACGTCAGGCAATCTCAGTGACGTACTTATCGCCTCACCCGGCGGCTTCCTGGTCAACCTTACTGATGTTGCCGAGATCAAGGAGGGAAGGGGTCCCGTTAAGATCGAGCGGGAAAATCAAGAACGGGTGGTTACCATAAGTGCTGATACCACCAGTTCGGACTTACGGGCTATCGAGAACAAGATACAAAAGCTCCTTGCAGCCATTCCCTTACCTGAGGGGTACTATTTCAGATATGGCGGTTCCTTAGAGGATATGCAGGAACTGATGGTCACCATGGTTTTTACCATAGGTCTTATCATCCTCCTCGTCTATATGGTCATGGCTTCCCAGTTTGAATCCTTGAGCCACCCCCTTTCCATTATGTTTGCCGTTCCCCTGTCAATTGTGGGTGTTTCTCTTGCGCTGTTCATAACCGGGACGACACTCTCGGTAATGTCTTTCATTGGGATTATGATCCTTATCGGTGTGGTGGTAAACAATGGCATTGTTCTGATTGACTATGTAAACCATTTACGGGCCCAGGGAATGGAGAAGACACAGGCACTTATCCAGGGAGGTATTACCCGCTTACGGCCCATTCTCATGACTACCCTGACCACTATCCTGGCGCTCCTTCCCATGGCGGTCAATAAGGGGGAGGGGGCTGAGTTGTTCGCACCCATTTCCATTACCCTCTTTGGAGGACTTCTGATGTCTACGCTGCTCACCCTGTTAATCGTTCCCGGCATTTACAGCATGATCGATGATTGTGGGATGTGGGTAAGAAAAAAGCTGCATCGGTAACCACTTCAATAATCATTTTTGGATTGTAAAGGAGGAAGCTATGAAGATAAAGATAGATTATGATTTATGTATGGGTGATGGGCACTGCAATGAAGTCTGTCCCGAGGTTTTTGCCTATGATGATGAAAAGACAGAGGCGCGTGTTATTGTTGAGGAGATTCCCTCTTCTTTGGAAGAGCGTGTTAAACAGGCCATTGAAGAATGTGATACGGATGCTATCCTAGTAGAGGAATAAGTGATATCCTAATCACAGCAAGGAAGTATCCACGTTTTGTGATTATGACAGATCCTACTGCATTTCCGTCTTATTTTTTTAACAGACATCCCCAAAATTTAAGTATTCTAGATCCCTAAAATACAGCTTTTACCCTATAGACGTTTCAGCCTTTTATAGGGTATTTTTATAACATAAGTTAACAAACTTGAAAAAAGGGGGGTTAAGTCTACGTTTGACTCTTATCGAAAACAGGAGACAGCCTTTATAAGGAGTTCCATAAGGTTTTCACAGCACACGGTGTGGCAACGCATTAAATTGCAACTATTTGGATTTTAATATAATTTTCCAGAAAGGTAAATAGCCCTGTGCGGACCATTTATTTTTTTGGCTGATTATTTGC
>CALJBY010000310.1 GCA_938024025.1 uncultured bacterium | reverse complement strand
TCACCTATCTCCCGGGCAGTGATATTGTAGTTCTTGATCCCTTCGAGCGAGTGTTCCAGTTCAGCAAGTTCATGAAAGTGGGTAGCGAAGAGGGTCTTTGGCCGTGGGCCACTGCTCTTGTTGAGGAATTCACACACTGCCCAGGCAATACTTACCCCATCGAAGGTTGATGTGCCACGTCCTATCTCATCTAAAATCACTAAACTTTTGGGGCCGGCGTTGTTTAAAATGTGTGCTGTCTCAATCATCTCCACCATGAAGGTACTCTCACCCTGGGCAAGGTTGTCATTAGCACCAATGCGGGTAAATATTTTATCGACTAAACCAATGCGGGCATATTCGGCTGGCACGTAGGAGCCGAGTTGCGCCATAATAACCATGAGGGCAACTTGTCGGATATAGGTTGATTTGCCTGCCATGTTGGGTCCTGTAATGATGAGCAGCTGATGGGTTTCGTGGTCAATCCAGGTGTCGTTTTCTATGAACTGCCCTTCTTCGAGTACCCGCTCCACTACGGGATGTCGTCCCCCCTTGATTACGATGGTGGAACTCTCATCAACCTCAGGCTTATGATATCTGTTTTTTTTGGCAACAGTAGCCAGGGAAACCACAGCATCAAGGACAGCGAGGGCTTCTGCCATGCGCTGAATGTCAGGAATATAGTTTAAGACGGTTTTCCGTATGTCTTCAAAAAGTTCGTACTCAAGTGCATGTGCCTTTTCTTCTGCCCCCAGTATGCTGTTTTCCATCTCTTTCAACTCTGAAGTGATGAACCGTTCTGCGTTGACGAGGGTCTGTTTGCGCATGTAGCTTTCCGGTACTGAAGAGAGATTAGTCTTGGTTACCTCAATGTAATAGCCAAAGACCCTGTTGTAACTTACCTTGAGCGATTTAATTCCTGTTGTTTTTCTCTCACTACTCTGAAAGTGGGCTATCCACTGCTTGCCGTTCTGGGCTTTGTCACGCAGCTCATCAAGTACCTGATGGTATCCCTTTTTAATAAAGCCTCCTTCTTTCGTGGAAAGAGGAGGTTCGTGCACGAGCGATCTTTCCAGCAATGAGACGAGATCGTTGAGTTCAAAGAGTTCTTCCCGCTGTCTCGTGATGAGGGGTGCCTTTAGTGAGGCACTACTGTTCTTTATTTCCGGAACGATCTTGAGAGATTCCTTCATTGCAACCAGTTCTCTGGCAGAGCATACCCCACAGGTTATTCTCGAAAGTAAACGCTCCATATCACGAATGTGCTTTAACTGTGAGCGTACCGTCTCCATACAATCCTGGTTGCTTAAGAGGTCCTCGATAGCGTCATGCCGTTCCGTGATGAGCCGGCAGGAGAGGAGGGGTTGCTTGATCCACTGAGCAAGTAAACGGCTCCCCAGGGGTGTTACGGTTGCGTCAAGGGCTGAAAAGAGGGTTATCCCTTTTTTATCTCCTGAAAACGACTCTACCAATTCCAGATTTTTTTGCGTCCTGCGATCCAGCAGCATGTATTCAGAAAAGTGGTAGGGAATCGGTCTCTTGAGATGTTCCAGGGAGTTGTGCAGGGTATCTTTAAGATAATAGAGAAGGGCTCCCGCCGCTTGTATGCCTGCCGTGTGATCGATAAGTCCCAATCCCTGCAGGGATGAAAGCTTAAATTGTCTTTCGAGTTGTTTCTTCGATTCTTCAAGATCAAAAACCCACCCTTCATAGTGATTGAGAACCGCTGACCCTTCGTGTTCGAGAAAGTGCATCAAGGAGCGATCTTCTTTTAGTGCTTCAGGGACAATTACTTCCTTAGGATTCAGCCGGCTGATTTCATTTTTGACATCTTCATCTGCAGTAACTTCAGTCAGTTTGAACACACCGGTTGAGAGATCGAGGTAGCTAAGGCCCCACAGCCCG
Source organism: uncultured bacterium (assembly GCA_938024025.1). Lineage (GTDB taxonomy): Bacteria > Desulfobacterota > WTBG01 > WTBG01 > WTBG01 > CALJBY01. The sequence goes on along the minus strand of CALJBY010000310.1, from coordinate 1,170 downwards.
TTTTTTTGGTAACAGGAGGCGATATAGTTGTTGTGAACAGCAAACAGATCCTCGTCTTCCAGATTGGTACCCGGGGTAATGATCCGCACCACTTCTCTCTTAACGATTCCTTTGGCAAGCTGGGGATCCTCAACCTGTTCGCAGATGGCAACCTTTAATCCTTCACGGTTGAGCCGGCTAATATAGCCCCGTGCAGCGTGGTAGGGCACGCCGCACATGGGAATCTTACCCGAACTTCCCCCCTCCCGTGAGGTGAGGGTAATACCCAAAAGCGCTGAGGCCTTTTCAGCATCCTCAAAAAACATTTCATAAAAATCACCCAGACGGAAAAAGAGGACAGCGTCTTGAACCTTCTGCTTAATGGCGAGATATTGTTTGAGCATGGGAGTCATGATCTATTCTCCGTTTACCTCTTAACCAGTAAACCGGTTGACAGTTTTCAGCCAACAGTTTTCAGATTACCAGATCCTTGATACTAGATGTTTGATGGTAATTCATGAGTTTCCCCTATCACAGATCTCACATCACACATCCATTCGTATTTCTCTGTTTCTTCTGTGGTTAGGTCAGTCCTTTTGCCACGATCACTGGTGGCATGCAACGATATAGCCAGTAATTACATTAGCTGCTTATTTGTAATGCTCCAGTTGACACTCAATACGACTGTAACTTCTTGAAGTTAGGTTCTTACCCAACTAAATCCAAGCATTTTCTTTCAAATAGGGTGCTGGTAGGAGCGGCTTTAAGCCGCGAATACATCGCGCATGAATGCGCTCCTGCCGAAATTCCAAACATGTCTGGTGAGAAGGTATCAAGCCAGTTTTCATCCGGGATACTGGAGTTTTGTGGATAAGCCAATTACAGTATATAGGGATGATTAAAAACTATAATACAATATATGGTATGTCAAGACAAAAATAAAAAATATTAGCACTTGACCCCTGTTCGGGGTTATATTAGAAATAAATAAAGATTAGTTACTTAGAGAGCTATGAGCAGAAAAATTGACAATAAGCAGGTGCTCCCCAGGTGGATGATACTCCTCTTGCTGACGCTTCTTGTTTCCAGCTGTTGTATGTTCCCTCGAAAACTTGACAGGCCACACGAGAAGGTATTGATGACCGTTACGGCCTACTGTTCCTGCCGGAAATGTTGTGGCTGGAAAAGGAG
>CALJBY010000309.1 GCA_938024025.1 uncultured bacterium | reverse complement strand
CCTGGCATCCCTCCTCAAAAAACACAGGAAGATTGGCCTTCTGACGGATCAGAAGAACACACCGGGTGCTATCGCACGGCAGGTCCTTGAAAAAGACCCATCCCTGAAAACCACAATTGTTTTCATTGTAGAGCAGCTGGGTGCACAAGGAGAGAAGGTCCACAAGCACCTCCTCAAAAATGTTATCAATAAAACATTTTCATCACTCAATGCCATGCTACTCTTTCCCCCTGCCCGCAGCCGGGAAGAGGAAGAAACAATGCACCTGGGAATTCCGGATACACTCTTTGCCCATCAGGGAGGACTCATTACCAAAGACGATATTCGCATCTTTACCCTGGCAAAGCTCCGTCTCCCGCAGGAGGGTGTATTCTGGGATATTGGATCGGGCTCCGGTTCTGTTGCTGTTGAGGCAGCCCTCCTTGCCCCGGATCTCACCATTTATGCTGTTGAGAAATACGAAAAGCGTGTCAGAGATATTAAAAAGAATATAAAGAAATTCGGCGTAAGCGGTGAGGTAACACCTCTTTTAGGGGAGGCACCGGGCATACTGAAGGGACTCCCGAACCCTCTCAGGATTTTTATTGGCGGCACGGAGGGACAGCTCCTCCCAATCCTTCGTTACTGCAAGCGTTCACTGCTTCCTGCCGGAAAAATCGTTATCAACGCTGCAACCCTTGAAACGGTCAATGCTGCAGTTTCATTCTTTGACCGGGCGGGCTGGATTTCTACAGTGACGCTGCTCAACATTTCAAAAATGAAAAAAATCGGAACCCAAAAGAGGTTCCAGCCCTTAAATCCCATCTTTGTTATTGAAGGAAGTAGGGAACAGTAATAAGGGAATATAGGTGAATGCAACATACTGAATCTTATTGCCAAAAATAAGCAATGAAAGAGATAACTTAATTTCAGACAAAATTTTGTCTCTAGTGTCATTAACTTAGTCAAAGGACCACTTTTGCTAGCTAACCACTTGGTGCAGATCGACCACGATACAGCTCCGCCGTTCGCGGCGGCTGCACTCAACCTTTTACCAGCTAATTATTACTTGACAATGCGTACGCAATAGCGTACCTTTATGCGACGTTCTCATCACAAGCAGGAGTAAACTATGACAACACTCAAAGCAACCGAAGCCAGAGCAATGCTTTACAAGTTAATAGATGAAGCTGCATCATCTCACAAGCCAATCACCATTACAGGAAAAAGATCAAACGCTGTCCTTCTATCAGAAGAGGACTGGAATTCAATTCAGGAAACACTCTATTTACTATCACTTCCCGGAATGAGAGAGTCAATCCGCCAGGGATTGAAAACACCACTTTCCAAATGCAAAAAGGATATTAACTGGTGACCTGGCAAATCTATTTCACCAAACAAGCACAAAGAGATGCTAAAAAGATATCCGCCGCAGATCTCCGTTCGAAAGCTGAAGAACTATTGAATATCCTGCGTGTTAATCCTTTCAAAAAACCTCCCCCCTATGAAAAATTAACAGGTGATTTAACAGGTGCCTATTCACGCCGGATAACTATTCAACATCGTTTGGTTTATCAGGTTTTGAAAAAAGAAAAAGCAGTAAAAGTTATTCGCATGTGGACTCATTACGAATAACAACATAACCATTTGCTCGAGTATATCCAAATATTTCTGCCGCGCTTTTTGGTGTCTTAGTTTTTCGCTATGAGTTTAAAGAAGGTTCGTAATGCAACGGGAGTTCTTGTCCAGATTCGCTAAGGATAAGAGGTGTTGACTGTAATTAAAAAGAGTACACTGTAAACCAAAAAGATGAAACACAGAAAAGTATTTTTTATCGGAGCCGGGCCAGGAGATCCAGAACTGCTAACCCTCAAGGGAAAGTCCATTATTGAAAGGGCAGACGTCCTCATTTACGCCGGTTCGCTGGTAAATCCGCAGGTATTGAACTACAAGAAGAAGGAAGCAACTGTCTATAACAGTGCCTCCATGAACCTTAAGGAGATCGTAGCACTCATTAGCAAAGAGGTCAAAAAAGGTAAAACAGTTGCCCGTATCCATACAGGTGACCCCGCAATCTATGGGGCCATACAGGAGCAGATATCCTTCCTTGAAAAGAGAAATATTTCCTATGAGGTCATCCCCGGTGTAAGCTCAGTTTTTGCTGCCGCTGCTGCCCTCAAAAAAGAACTCACCGTACCGGAACGCTCACAAACCGTCATTCTAACGCGGATCAGCGGGCGGACCAAAGTCCCCTCCAGGGAATCCATAGACAAGCTCGCACAGTCACATGCTACCATGGCCATTTTTTTGAGTGTTGCACACATTGAGGAGGTTGTGGAACAGCTCCTCATTGCCTATCCACCTGACACCCCCGTTGCCGTGGTGCACAAAGCCAGCTGGCCTGATGAAAAGGTGGTCAGGGGAACACTAAGGTCTATCGCCGGCAAAGTGCACAAGGCGGCAATTAAACGGCAGGCTCTCATTCTGGTTGGCAGTGCATTGGGAGATACTGTGGGTACACTCAGATCAAAGCTCTACCATGAAGGGTTTGCCCATGGCTATAGAAAGAACCGGCAGGGCAAGAAAAAAAGCCTTGCCATTGTCACCCTCACTAAAAGCGGGGCACAGCTCGGCACAGAACTGAAGAAAAAGATCCCTGCTGCTCACCTGTTTGTTCCCCGGAAGCTCGGGATTAAAGGGGTACGGGTAAAACCCTATACACAGCCCCTCCATGACTTGTTCGGGGAACTGGTTCACGGCTACAGGGGATTTATCTGTATCATGGCTACAGGGATTGTAGTCAGGACCATAACGCCCTTCCTCACCCACAAAAGTGTTGATCCTGCAGTGGTGGTACTTGATGAAAAGGGACGGTTTGCCATTAGCCTGGTATCAGGCCACCTGGGGGGCGCAAATGAACTGGCTGAAAAGGTTGCTTCCCTGACCGGGGGTAAGTCGGTAATTACTACAGCTACTGATGTCCACAGCATGCCCGCTATCGATTTATTGGCGAAGCAACTCGATTGCAGCACTTTACATTACACAATGCTCAAAGGCTGCAACTATGCAGTCCTGCACGGAGAAAAGGTGGGTATCTATCCGGACACCGTAAAACCTTATTTCCCTGTTGGGGGTAAACACAAGATCAGATTTTACAAGACTATAACCCGTTTACTTGCCTCCGACAGTGCATACAAAATCATCATTAGTAACAAACAGGGTGCTGTAACTCCCGACCACAAACAGGCACAGGATACTACTCTTTTGCTGACACCCCGCAACCTGGTGGTAGGGATCGGGTGCAACCGTAGTACCAGCTGTGCCGAAATTGAAGACACGGTAAAAAAAGTATTAGGAAGGGCACAGCTTTCCTTTCAGGCAATTAAAAAGATAGCAACGGTTTCCATTAAATCCAATGAAAAAGGACTCCTGGCTTTCGCCCGCAAATACAATTTTGAAATCGAATTTCACACCCCTGAGCAGCTGAACAAAGTCGTCTGCCCTACCCCACCCTCGAAAAACGTTTTAAATGCGGTGGGGAGCAAGGGGGTTTGTGAGCCGTCAGCCCTTCTGAGTGCAGGCGTCACCACCCTTTTATGCACCAAAAAAAAGACCCCCAATGTTACGGTGGCGGTAGCTGAGATACCGCTGGAACGACTGCTTGCAGAGGGCAAAGAAAAAAAATAATTGCGGAATGCGGATTTCTGATGACGGAAAGAAGATAAAAAAAATTCACCGCAGAGGCGCTGAGAGCGCAGAGAAAACCTAATGAAGATAAACTAACCAGCAAAAATTACAGGAATACGTCTGATGTGATGATAAGGGTGTTGTTTTCTATTTATTATCTCCGCGTACTTTGCCTGCCCGTGAAATCAGTCGGTTATTTTATTTAGGGCGTCTTTGCGGTGAGAAATAAGTTTTTAATTTAGGCAGTCTAGGCATTTTAGCTCATTTAGGCAATTTCTTTTACCTTCTGACTCCTGTCTTCTTTGTTTTTTTTCTTCATGGTTCCATTTTTTTTAATTTAAAGAGGTCGTGTTATGGTAAGGAAGAACGGTATATTATTTCTGGCAGGTATCGGACCTGGTGATCACAGAACAATGACAAATCACTGTGTTGCCGTTTTCAGAAACTGTGATGTGGTGGTGGGATACAAGAAGTACATTGATCTGGCGGAACCATTCATAGAAAAGCAGCGTGTAATCTCATCGGGCATGACCCAGGAGGTAGAACGCTGCAACAAGGCAATTCAAGAGGCCGCAAAGGGAAAGCGTGTTGCCCTCATTTCAAGTGGCGACCCGGGTGTGTATGGTATGGCGGGTTTGGCCCTGGAGATAGTAAACAAGAAAAAATTGTGGAACAGATTTGCCATTGAGATTATTCCGGGAGTTTCCGTCATCCATGCTGCAGCAGCACGGCTGGGAGCACCCCTCATGAACGACTACGCAGTCATCTCTTTGAGTGATCTCTTAACACCCTGGAAAGTCATTGAAAAAAGGTTGCATCATGCAGCCCAGTCAGATATGGTTATGTGTCTCTACAATCCTAAAAGCAAGAAAAGAACCACCCCCATTAAAGAAGCAAAATCCATACTGCTTCACTACAGGAAACCCGATACACCGGTTGGCCTGGCACGGAATGTGGGAAGGAAAGGTGAGTCCATCGTTATTACTACCATTAACAGGATGCTCCGCTATAAAATTGATATGGTAACCATCATCGTCGTCGGTAACAACTCTACTATCGTTGAAAACAATCACATGATTACCCCACGGGGATACAGACTATAATTATAAGAATCTAAGGGAGTAGTACAGTGGTGAGACAAACAATACGGCTGGTGACGTTTTTGATACCTGTTCTTCTCTTTCCCGTTAGTGCTTATGCTGAGGTAACGAGAGAGGCTGTTATAAACAGGGACGGGACACTGGAACTGGTTTTTTACATCAAGGGAAAAAAAATAGCACGGCAAGTATGGGATAATAATGGAGTTCACGTCAGGACAACTGGTATTGTCCCAAACGGCATAGTAAAACATCACTATGTGGATGGGACAGTATGGGAGATACCTTACAAGAACAATAGAGCACACGGTGTTTCAAAAATATATGACAAGCATGGCGTTCTGAGGGTCAAGTCAAATTATACCAATGGAAAACTGGATGGCATTAGTAAAGTCTATTCCGCTGGTGGAAATCTTATAGGTGAGCTGCACTACAAGCAGGGAAGTTTACTTAAGCAAACAGAATATGGAAAAAAAGACAACCCCGTAACGGAGCCGTTCTTCGCGTTACTCACTAGATTTTCCGTGTTATAATAAATTGATGGTTCCGTAAAAAGTCAAAGATCAGTCGACAAAGTAAAAAGCTTCACATTCGAGGCGCGCAAATCCTGAGGACTGAGGCGTATTTACTATACGTCTCAGTGATTTACCCTGTTAAATATAGCTATGTGACATTTCAGCTTTTCAGTTGACTGGCCATGCCTCACATTCAGAGGTGTAACTGGATCGAAAACAATTTAACAGGGCAGGGATGCAGCGCAACACAGAAGTTGGGCTTTTTACGAAGTCGTCAACAATTGTCCGGGCACTTGTTGATGTGGCTGCACCAGTGATCAGACAATTACCTTACAGGCGTTGAAGAAAATCTACCGTTGCCTTCACAATAATGGCCTGTTGCCTCTCTCTCGTGATAGCAGCCGGGCCATCACCTTTTTGCAGCTCTTCTCCATCGCCATACCAGCCAAACTGGGTGTGGTTTCCCCCGTCTATCCTGAAAAACTGTGTATTTTTGGGAAGATGCAGCTTTGATGTTTCTATTTTGTCAAGGGTTGCCAATCCATCCTCTGTCCCGTATATCGATGCCACCTTTATAGTTGTATCATCGATCCTGAACCTGCCTGACGGATAAGAGGCCCATAGTACGACGCCGTCAATGTGCTCTCTAAACTTTTTTGCATAGCGGCATGCCATAACGCCTCCCAGGGAATGGCCGCCGAGTGCCCATTTTTTTATTTCAGGATATTCTTTGACTATGGTGTCAGCTCGCGCATATCCCAGGATTGAAAGATGAAAGGGCATGGAAACAATGACTGTCCGGTAGCCCTTTGCAGCAATATCACGGGCAAGGGGGGCATATGCCCGGTGATCAACAAGACCGCCGGGATAGATAATTAACCCCCGTGAGGGCTTCTCCCCTGCTGGTTCAAAAACATAATAGGAGTTCAACCAGCTTTGTACAAAAACACGATTGACCGTTACACGGTCATCGGATGTTAAGGCTCCAATAGCTTCCGGCATGGGTTGCTGCGATAAAAAATAGGTCCCTAGGAAAATACCACCGACCATAGAAATGGCAAGAACTATCACAATACCCTTCAATTTCCTTTTTCCCATTGTCACTGCTCCTCTCGTGCAATGCATTCTCCTTTCATGATGACCAGTATAGAAGGGGGCTTCTTTTACGTCAATAAATATCTATCAAGATATGTTCTGCAGGGGATATACACATGGTAAACTCTCCGCATATTTCCACTACCGGATAGGTAGACGATTCCTTCCCCGCCCTATGGTGGGCCGATGGGCACTCACCATAAAAAGCATAATAAATACAATATATTCCGTTTTCTAAAAAAAAATATACTATATATTGACAATAGCGATTCTATCAATTAGAATAGTTACTTCTCGAATAAAAACCCTAAAGACACAGTGCACGGTAAAATGGAGGACGCATGAAGGTTAAACGTAATTTCACTGAAGCCAAATCATCCCCCTATGAAGGCATTGCCTTCGAAACGCGAACCAGTGAAATTAAAAATATAGATGGCTCCCTGGTGCGGAGGATTAAGAAAGTAGTTGTCCCCATCTTTTGGAGTCAGATGGCAACTGATATCCTTGCACAAAAATATTTCCGTAAAGATGGCATTCCCGTTGCACTGAAACACAAACAGGAAAAGGGAGTTCCACGGTGGCTTCAGCGCAGCATTCCTGACGAGAAAGCAATGGAACAGATAACGTCAGAGAATCGTTACCGTGGTGAAGAAGATGCCAGAGAGGTTTTTAATCGGATGGCAGGTTGCTGGACCTATTGGGCTTGGAAGTATGGCTATTTTGACACGGAAGAAGATGCACGGGCGTATCATGACGAGATGCTCTTTATGCTCATTAATCAAATTGCAGCTCCTAATTCTCCCCAATGGTTTAATACAGGCCTCTACTGGGCTTACGGTATTGACGGACCTGCTCAAGGACACTTCTTTGTTGATGCTGATAGTGGAGAGGTCCAACCCTCCGAAAGCGCATACAAACATCCCCAGCCACATGCCTGTTTTATTCAGAGAGTCAGCGACGACCTCGTTAATGAAGGCGGCATATTAGACCTGTGGGTCCGTGAGGGACGATTGTTTAAATATGGATCGGGAACGGGCAGTAACTTTTCCGCTCTGCGTGCTCTAGGCGAGCGGCTATCAGGGGGGGGGCAGTCAAGTGGCCTCATGAGCTTTCTTAAGGTTGGCGATCGGTCAGCCGGTGCTATCAAGAGTGGTGGCACCACACGCCGCGCAGCAAAGATGGTAATTGTCGATATTAACCATCCGGACATTGAGGAATTTATCAATTGGAAAGTAAAAGAAGAGCACAAAGTTGCATCCCTCGTTACCGGCAGCACCATCTGTGAATGTCGCCTGAATGAGATTATGACGGCATGCCACATTGAGGACATAGAGGAAGCGGATCGCTATGATCTTTCCAATAACATCGCGTTAAGTAATGCGGTGAAAAGTGCACGTACAGATGGAGTTCCCGCCAACTATATTTACCGTGCCATTCAATTTGCCAAGCAGGGTTATGACACTATCGCCTTTGAGACCTACAATACAGACTGGAATTCTGAAGCCTATCAAACCGTAACTGGTCAGAACGCAAATAACGCTGTGCGTGTGGATGATCAGTTCATGGATGCCCTCCAAAGCGATGGGGACTGGCACCTCACCAATCGTACAGACGGAACCATTGCCAAAACGGTATCTGCCAGGGTTCTTTGGGAGCAGCTGGCTGAAGCCACCTGGCAGTGCGCCGACCCGGGTATCCAGTTTGATACCACCATCAATGATTGGCATACCTGTCCAAACGATGGCAGGATCAACGCATCCAATCCCTGCTCGGACTATATGTTTCTGGATGATACCGCCTGCAATCTGGCCAGCTTAAACCTGATGAGGTTTTTTGATAAAGAGACCTGCCAGATTCGCGTTGATGATTATCTCTATGCAACCCGCCTCTGGACAATTACCCTTGAAATAAGTGTGCTGATGGCACAATTCCCCAGCAGGGAGATAGCACGGAAGAGTTATGATTTCCGTACTGTAGGCCTCGGCTGTGCCAACCTGGGTACCTTGCTGATGGTTCTCGGTATGCCCTACGATAGTACCCCGGGCAGGAATATGGCTGCTGCCCTTATGGCTATCCTGACAGGGGGTGCTTACCGGACCAGTGCAGAACTTGCCCGTGAACTCGGTGCGTTTCCACGATTTGAGAATAACCGTGATTCCATGCTTCGTATCATCCGCAATCATCGCCGGGCAGCCTATGGTGAGGACACTGAAGCATATGAAGAGATTAACTCTTCCCCCGTACCAATTGACCAGAAAGCCTGCCCTGATTATCTACTGACGAGAGCCCACCACATCTGGGATGAAGCGCTCGAAATGGGGCAGCACCACGGGTACAGAAATGCCCAGGTGTCTGTAATTGCACCAACCGGCACCATTGGTCTGGTTATGGATTGCGATACTACGGGGATAGAACCGGATTATGCACTGGTCAAATTCAAAACCCTTGCCGGTGGTGGCACCTGTAAAATTATCAATCAATCGGTACCGCTGGCACTGCAGTGCCTCTCTTACCGGACGGAAGAGATCACGGCAATTGTTAATTACGCACAAGGTCATGGAACGCTCAAAGGTACTCCCTGCATTAATAAAGTCAGCCTCAAAGAGAAGGGATTCACTGATGAGGTAATAGAGAAAGTAGAGCGGGCATTGCCCTCTGCTTATGATATCAACTATGCATTTAGTCCCTGGAACCTTGGGTTAGACTTTTTACGTACGCGACTCGGGATACCGGACAAGGTACTCAATAAACCGAATGCTTCCATTCTCCAGGCACTTGGGTTCACACAAGAGGAGATTAAAGCAGCAAATGACTATGTGTGTGGTACAATGACGGTAGAAGGTGCCCCTCACCTGAAAGAGGACCACTACCCTATCTTTGACTGCGCAAGCAAGTGCGGCCGCAGGGGTGAACGTTATATCCCCTATGAAGCCCACATCCGCATGGTGGCTGCCTGCCAGCCCTTCATTTCCGGAAGCATTTCGAAAACCATCAATATGCCAAACCATGCTACGATAGAAGAAATGAAAAATGCCTTTATGCTAAGCTGGCGGCTTGGACTGAAAGCTATCGCCCTCTATCGTGACGGCTCAAAGCTCAGCCAGCCATTATCATCGATCATCGACAGCTTTGACCAGGTGGAAGACCTGATGAGTAAATCACCTGCCGAAAAAGTACAGCACGTTAGTCTCGCTATGGTACAACGCCTTAGAACAATACAGCGGGAACGTTTGCCAAACAGGCGAAAAGGATATACGCAAAAAGCCATGGTTGGTGGTCACAAGGTTTATCTCCGTACCGGTGAGTATGAGGAGGGACGATTAGGTGAAATCTTTATTGATATGCATAAAGAAGGTGCCGCCTTCCGGAGTCTCATGAATAGCTTCGCCATTGCTATCAGTCTCGGTTTGCAGTACGGTGTGCCATTGGAAGAGTACGTCGATGCATTTATTTTTAGCCGGTTCGAGCCTAATGGGTTTGTCACTGGAAATGATCATATCAAAATGGCTACGTCAGTTATTGACTACATTTTCAGGGAACTTGCCATCACCTATCTGGACCGTACGGACTTAGGACACGGAATCAACGAAGAAGACTTGCGGCACGACACACTGGGTCAGACGGCACACGCCGAAGCTAAAGTTGCTGAGGCAGAGGATAAGGAAAAATCACAAGCCGAGATGGATGTTGCCCCAATGGCTGCGGTGGGCAGCACCTTTCCAGAGAAGGGTGATAACACTATTTCGCTCAATGATATCCGGGAGGCACGCACAAAAGGGTACGAGGGGGACCCCTGTCCCGAATGCCAGCAGTTTACCATGGTCCGTAACGGTGCGTGCCTCAAGTGTATGAGCTGTGGTGCAACGAGCGGATGCAGTTAACAACCCAATCAAACCTTACGAGTACCACAAGCGACCCTATAGAAAAAGAACAGGGCATGCAATGAATTCTTGTACGCCCTTTCTCCTCAAAAACAGTATCCACACCATCCACCATAGCGTACCATTTCATCTGTAGTGCCAGCTTATATGCCTGCTATCCTTCGACCTAGCCTTCTGCCAAGCTAGCCGATCAAACCCGAAAAAATCCTTCCGAATCAATGCATTTCGCCATGCCACCTGCACAACACACATTCACCCTAAACAACACACCCCTGCATGATAAATATTCAAGTTTTTCAAATAGTTGCCGAAGAGAACTCTAGCAGTGTACTCCCGGTCAAAACGGCAAAAGGCCTGTATCTTGCTGACCGCTAATGGACACCCCAGGAGGTAGGCTGTACAGGCACTCCTGCCTGTCATGAAGACGCAGGAACTGTTCGCGAAGCAGCAGAAGTATCTCTGGAAGCAATGAAAAGGGCAGTAAAGCGTGTATAAACTGATGCAGCTACCGCAAGAAATTTCTCTGGCCTTACTTAATAAATAGGAGTTGTACGATCCATGCAGACATGTGAAGGGATCTTTTTCCCCGGGGAAACATTAAAAAGCGATTTAGAAGATAGGATTTTAAAGAAGGTGCTCTTATACTTCGATAAAACGTATGTCCTTATTCCAGAACTATTCAACTTCAGGGCAGACGATGCGATGCGGGAGTACACCCATAGATTCCAGCCTGAAAAGCTGGATGAGTTTTCCAGGGATCTTGCAATTGTCAAGGATACCTATGTGACTGATCGTAAGGCGGAGGGGAAAAAAGTTGATAAAAGTGCATTCGTGCAGCATGAACGTATTATACAATTGCTCGGCAAAACTGAATCGTTACGGGAAGAAGGACTATTGGAGGTTATCAATCCTGAGGAAAACATAAAGAGCATACCCTACTATTGGGATGAAGATGCACAACCCGCGGAAAAATTCTTTTCCATAAAAGAGAAATTTCAAAACCTGTCTGCTGGTGAAATCAATTTAAGCACTATTACTGATTACACCCCGCACCTGCTCTTTGGCAACATACTCGAAGATTTACGTGATAAAGAATTCAGAAGCATTGTTAAGGAAAATTTTACCTGTGACACCGTGACAATGTATAAAGGTCAGGCTGAAACAAACTGGTTTGAAACATTAAGTGGCGGCGAGGACATTATAGAACTGGTGCCTTCTGATTACTTCGAATTTGGATTTTGCAGCCACATATCATCAACGATGTGGGCTTCTTTACTGATAAATCACACCTTGATCTCTTCACTGAGAAAAAAGGCTGTCCCTACCTGTTCTCATCCCACAATGCAAAGGTTACTGAATAGAAAAATGAGCAGATCGTATGAAAAGCTCGCTGCTGTTGATACGGACACTTTCCATGGCACAAAGGACGCATCACCCTTTAATCTTGTCTTAGAAAATCTGCCTAACTTTGAATTGAAAAGTTTTGAAGATATTATCGAAACCAGAGAAAAACTTAAGGACGAACTGTCTGAATTCAGACAAAACATGTGTAGGTTTACCGGTATACTCAAGGAAGAACCCTATAGAAAAATATGCGAAGAGCATCTGGATCTGCTCCAGATGGATACCATGCAACAAGCACTGGATAATCTACGTAAAAAAATAGCTTCATTGAATCGTAAAACGATTCCAAAGGTCGTTACTACAACACCTCTTAACCTGTTGCTGCATGTTACCCCTTCCCTTCCCCCGGCACTAGCTTTGTTGGCCGGTACTGACGTGTTTTCTAAAACTACGATTTTGAATACGTGTAAAGAAGATTGTAAGGACTTACCAGAAAAGAATAGCCTATCTTATGTAATAACAATCGGAAAAGCTTAACCTAAGAAATCCGGGAAATGAGGTGAAGCATTTACAAAATACATTGGTACGGGTG
>CALJBY010000308.1 GCA_938024025.1 uncultured bacterium | reverse complement strand
GGTCACCAGAAGCCGTGCCCCGGTACAGCCGATAGGATGGCCCAGGGAAATGCCGCTGCCGAGAGGGTTGGTCTTTTCCTCACTCATTCCCAGTTCCCTTATACAGGCAATCGCCTGGGAAGCAAAGGCCTCATTTAATTCGACAACGTCAATATCATTCATAGTGAGTTCCGCCTTGTCGAGGGCTTTCTTTACCGCTGGGATAGGCCCCAAACCCATATAGGCAGGGTCAATCGCACCGGATGCATATGAGGTAACCGTCACCAAGGGCTCCAGGTTTAAGCTTTCTGCTTTCTCCCGTGACATGAGCAGAAGGGCAGCGGCGGCATCATTGATGCCCGAAGCATTACCCGCGGTCACGGTACCATCCTTTTAAAAACCGGTCGCAACCGGGCCATTTTTTCCATACTGGTATCCATGGGCCGTTCATCAGTATCAAAAACAACAGGATCACCTTTGCGCTGGGGGATCACGACAGGCACAATCTCTTCTTTAAAAATGCCGGCCTGTATTGCTGCCCGTGCACGCTCGTGGCTCACCAGTCCCAGTGCATCCTGTTCCTCCCTGGTAATGCCATACAACTCCGCAATATTCTCCGCCGTAAGACCCATATGGTAACCATAAAAAGTCTCCCACAAACCATCAAGGACCATTAAATCATCCACTTCTCCTTTTGAAGTCACATCCATCCTGTAGCCCCAGCGGGCTTTGGGTAAAGCATAGGGAACATTGCTCATGCTTTCCATCCCACCGGCAATCACCACTTCAGCCTGATCAAGCTGGATAGCCTGTACTCCCAGTGCAACCGCCTTGAGACCAGAAGCACATACCTTGTTGATGGTAAAAGCACTTGTTTCTTTAGTAACTCCGGCTTGAATCATTGCCTGGCGGGCAGTATTTTGTCCCTGCCCGGTCTGGAGAACATTCCCCATGATAACCTCATCAACCTGAATTTCCCGGGAAGCATCATCCCATTCAGCATACTTTTTCTCCAGCTCAATTAACCCCCTGCCTTGTAATTTTTCCGGGGCAAACGACGCGACCTTTTCTGATACTGCAGGCCTTAAGTTTGTTTTCTTCAATACCTCCTTGATCACCAGGGACCCCAATTGCACTACCGGAACATTTTTTAGTGTTACTCCAAATGTACCTATGGCTGTTCTCACTCCATTTACTACCACCACTTCCTTCATTTCCACTTCTCCTTTTCTGGTAATAAGGTACTATCTACCCGACTCCTTAGTTACTGCACTGCAATCAACACGCAGTCTACATAGAAAATTTTGTTATCAAAGTCAAGAGAAATAAAGAAACAGGCACACACCCCTGCCCTCTCTTTACAAGGATATATGACAGGCCTTCAGTGAAGCTCCTGCAGGTACAGTTTCTTGACAGTGGTATTATAAAAAGGTACAGTGTAACAGATACATACTGTTTAACTGAATATCAGTTTAAGGTGCTCGTATGAATAAAGATGCTCTCCCTGAAATAGCAGCAATTGTGGGAAAGGACAGTATCCTCACTGCAAAAGAGGACTGTATGTGCTATTCCTATGATGCAACTAATCAGAAATTTCTACCAGAAGCAGTAGCCTTTCCCCTTACTACACAGCAGATTGCACGCATCATGGACTGTGCTAACCGGCACAAGATTCCCGTCATTCCCCGTGGTGCGGGATCAGGCTTTGTCGGCGGATCACTCCCCGTTGAAGGCGGCATAGTACTTGCGCTGACCAGGATGAACCGCATAGTTAACATTGAACCGGCAAACCTTACTGCAACCGTCGAGCCTGGTGTCGTTACAGGAGACTTCCAGCAGGAAGTTGAAAAGGTGGGCCTCTTTTATCCCCCGGATCCTGCAAGTCTCAAATTCTCAACCATGGGCGGGAATGCGGCGGTCTGTGCAGGCGGCCCCCGTTGTGTCAAAT
The DNA here is from genome assembly GCA_938024025.1 of uncultured bacterium. Taxonomy (GTDB): domain Bacteria; phylum Desulfobacterota; class WTBG01; order WTBG01; family WTBG01; genus CALJBY01. The sequence continues at coordinate 2,236 of CALJBY010000308.1, read as the reverse complement.
ATGGGGTAACAAAAAACTACATCCTGGGACTTGAAGTTGTTCTCCCCACCGGAGAAATTATCAGAACCGGTGTACAGACACTCAAAGGTGTTGCAGGATACGATCTCACCAGTTTATTTGTCGGTTCTGAAGGAACTCTCGGGATTATTACTGAAATCAGGGTAAAGCTCATTCCGTTGCCCCCTGCAAAAAAATGCATGCTTGCTATTTTCCCCCGTATTGATGATGCAACAGTAACCGTATCCGCTATTATCCAGGCACGCATCACTCCGTCTACCCTTGAATTTATTGACCAGGCCGCAATCCGCTGTGTAGAGGATTATCTCAAAATAGGGCTCCCCACTGATGCGGAGGCCCTCTTGCTCATTGAAGTGGACGGTGACACCGAAACCATCACCAAACAAAGTGAACACATAAAGGAGATCTGCTTACAGCAGGGGGCACGCGAAGTAACTATCGCTCACTCAAAGGAAGAGGAGGAGCAGTTGTGGAAAGCACGACGCTCCATATCACCGGCACTCTTGAGGCTCAACCCCCACAAGATCAATGAAGATATTAATGTCCCCATAAGCCAGATCCCTGAAATCGTGAGACGTATTACCAAAATCGCTCAAAAGTATCAGCTCATTAACGTAAACTTTGGTCATGCAGGGGATGGAAACATTCACACCAACCTGATGATTAACAAGGATAATCCAGAAGAACTTAAGCGGGCAGATCAAGCGGTGAGAGAAATTTTTGAAGCTACCCTGGAACGTGGTGGTACCATCTCTGGTGAACACGGCATAGGTATAACCAAGGCCCCCTATCTGGAAATGGAAATAGGGGCGCAAAACCAGGCATTCATGGAACGGATAAAGAATCTGCTTGACCCCAATCGCATCTTAAATCCCGGGAAACTGTCATTAACCTGATGAGTAATCTCAAAGATCTCAGCACAAAAGCTGCTCAATGCGTCAAATGCGGCACCTGTATGGCGAATTGTCCCATTTATGGTGAAACCCTCTCAGAGGTTACAACACCACGGGGGAAATTAAGCCTTATTGAATCATTGGCCTCTGGCGAAATAAGGTTATCCAAGAGGCTTCAGGATATCCTGTTCTCGTGCCTTGCATGCGATACCTGTGGGGAAAGTTGTCCTAATAACGTTAAAGTCGGGGAAATCCTCCTTGCGGCAAGAAAAGAGCTAGTCAATCATCGTGGTCTCTCCCCTGCTAAAAGGCTTATTTTCCGACATGTCTTAAGCTCACTACGGGCCATGCCCCTCTTTCTTCGAGCAGGTTCACTCCTACAGGGTCTTTTCTTAAAAAAGATTCCTCAAGGGAGTGGTCTCCATCTCCGCTTCTCCCTCCCCTTTTTGAATAAAAAGCGGTTGATTCCCGCCCTTGCCAAAAATTTTTTTTGCGATTATCAACCACTCCTGGCACAAGCTCAACCGGAAAAAAAGCGGGTGGGATTCTTTGTCGGATGTGTTAACAACTACCTCTTTCCCCGTATAGGTGATGCCACTGTGCGACTCCTCAATCGAAATGGGGTTTCTCTCATTACCCCATCTGATCAAAACTGCTGCGGGTTAATGGCCTTTGGTGCAGGAGATTGGTCATCGGCTCAAAAATGCGCGCTCGCGAATATTGCGGCCTTCGAGACCTACAACCTGGACACCATTATCACCTCCTGTGCTTCCTGCGCAGCAACCTTAAAGACCTTCTATCCGCAGATGTTCAAAGACGCCGATGATAAAACCCAAAAGCGGGTTAACCGGTTTAGCAGCGCGATAATGGATATCTCCCAATTCCTCACCCAGGAACTGGACAGTCCCTCAGCATTGTACAAAACACTTCACCAACAAGAAAAACTCCCCAGGATTACCTACCATGACCCCTGTCACCTTAAACGTACACTCGGTATTTCTCGAGAACCACGGGAGCTGCTACAGTCCCTTTCCCACCTGGAATTTGTAGAGATGGCCGATGCATCAAAATGCTGCGGCATGGGTGGAACGTTTACCATCACCCACTATGACCTTTCTATGAATATCCTGAATCATAAGCTTGACACCCTGGAGGCCATGGACGTTGACATGCTGGCAACAGGCTGCAGCGGTTGTCTGCTTCAGTTTATGGACGGCATCCACCAGAAAGGCCTGAAAACCAAGGTCGTGCACCTTGTGGAAGCCCTAGAGAGGGAAGAGGGTTCTGAGTTAGACCACAGGTGATATGAGATGTGAGGTGAAGAA
>CALJBY010000307.1 GCA_938024025.1 uncultured bacterium | reverse complement strand
CCGGCGCTGCCCCCGCTGCCGGCAGCTCAGAGATGTCATCTCCCAGGCCCCCTTCCTTCACCACCGCCGTCGCCGCTACCAGTATCCGGCTGTTGTCCACACACGCGCCCAGGTGCAACACCGGCGGGATTCCCACCGTCTCGCAGATCTCCGCCAGTCCCGATCCGCAGTACTCTTTCGCCGACTCGGGCAGCAACAATCCTTCCTTCCCGCAGGCCATCGCTGCACACCCCGTCGTCAATACGATCACGTCGTTCCTGATCAGCTCCTTGATCAGTGAGAGGTGATCAAAGTCGTGCACACCACGCGGGTTGTTACACCCCACTACTCCCGCAATTCCCCTGATCCTGCCGCCAATAATATTGTCATTTAACGGTTTGTACGAGCCCCTGAAGGTTCCGCCCAGCAGGTAGTTGATCGTCTCAGAGGAAAATCCCACAATCATGTTCTGCTTCTCATTGGGAATGTGGATCTTTTCTTTCTGCCGGTTCGGATAGTTCTCTATGGCAGCCGTTACGATCTCTTTTGCCGTGTTGATCGGATCGTGCTCTTCAAACTGTATGTGCCGGGCACCTTCTATTTTAGCCTTCGGTGAGGTGGTAATCACCTCGGTGTGAAAGTGCTGGGATATTGCCTGTATGTGCTGCATGATACACTGCACGTCCACCACCAGCGCATCAAGCGCTCCGGTGGCTATTGCAACTTCCTGCTGCAGAAAATTCCCCGCGATCGGTATCCCGTGGCGTACCAGTATCTCGTTTGCCGTACAGCACATTCCCGCCAGGGTTATCCCCTTTGCTCCCTTCTCTTTCGCGAGCGCTATCATCTCCGGGTCCTGGCTGGCCACCACCACCATCTCCGACAGGAGCGGCTCATGGCCGTGTACGATGATATTCACCTCATCCTCTTTCAATACTCCCAGGTTAATTTCACCGTTAATGGGTACCGGGGTCCCGAACATGATGTCCTGAAGCTCCGTCGCGATCATTGCTCCGCCCCACCCGTCTCCCAGCGCTGCACGGGCTGCCTGGGTGGTTATATTCTTGTAATCCTGGTCCACTCCCATATGGGTCCGGTGCATCAGCTCCACGATCTCACGGTCGATACCACGGGGAACCATGTTGTGCTTCCGCCACAGCTCCTGCCGCTTAAGCGGGGCCCGCTTGATAAAGGTCAGCTCTCCTTCCTGCTTCCCAAACTCCGCCATGCACAGCTCTCCCAGCTCTATGGCTATATCCTTGATTGACTTGTTCTCCACGTCTATATCAAAATCCATGGCCACCTGCACAAGCTTCTGCTCATCCTTCACCCCGTAGCCCGGGATCTCACCCTTTGCCGCCATCAAAAACACCTCGGCCACTCCTCTACCGTGGTCCGAGTGGGCTGATGAACCTGCCGCAACCATCCGGGCGAAGTTCCTCGCCGCTATGGTCTCCGCAGTTGCCCCGCACAGCCCCACCTTCTGGGGTTCTCCTTCTTTCTTCGGTTTGGGCACCCGGCAGGGTCCCATCGAGCAGTTCTTACAGCAGCTCCCGGCTTCTCCTATCGGGCAGGGCTTCATCGCTGCCGCCCGGTCAAAGACCGTCTCGATACCCGCCTTGCGGGTCACCTCTATCATCTCCTGCGTGGCACTGCACACGGTCAATGGCTGTTGGTCTTTACTCTCTTTTACTGCCTTTTCTTTGGGAGCCGGTTTGTTCGCTCCTGTCTTCTTTGTCCCTTTTGGTTTCTCTGCCATAATAAATACTCCTTTGCCGTAAAAAATGTGAAAAAATCTTTAAATAATTTAATTGATGGTACTAGTCCTCATGGTTTCCTGACATTCAACACATGTCCCGTAAAAGGTAACACTTTGTTCAACAATTTTATACTTTTCATAAATCAAGTCAGGTAGTTCGACTGATACGGAAGCATCGTGCATATCAATTATTTTTTGACAGTGGTTACATACCAGATGTTGGTGAACCTCAGTGTTCCCGTCATATCGAGCTGACGTATGAAGCGGATTGACCTTAATGCAGAGGTCTGTGGACACCAGTTTTTGCAGGGTATTGTAAACGGTAACGAGGGTTAATGAAGGAAAATCATTTTTAATATCATTAAAAATCATTTCTGCACTCGGATGGTCTTTGCGCCCCATCAATTGCTCAAATATTGCCAACCGCTGTGGCGTCACCTGTATATTTTTTGCCTTCAGAATTTCTACGGACTCTTTTTTAACCATCTGCTTAACACCTCATATGAATTATAATATTAAATTAACTTAAAAATTATAGTTTGTCAATTTTTTTTATTGACATACCTATCAACATATAGTAGCTATTTAAAAATATAATCAATATATTGTTATTGCTAAAAAGAATTAAGCGGGGAAAAGCCAATGACACCGATTGAACTAAAGATTTTTTTAGAAAAAAATAAAAACATCACATACCATTCTGATGAGTCTTCTTCCTATTTCAGGAATGGGGATATACCCTGGTATGCCGATAATCCCGGACGTAGTACAAGAATCACTAATGATATCCTTGCAAAGCTATCACCTGAGGAATTAATGGGCCAGATAAACAGGGGACTTGAGGTGGAACACATAACCAGGATTACCGGTTATTTCACGAAAGTTTCTCAATGGAATAAGGGGAAACGAGGAGAGTTGAAAGACAGAATGAGGGTGGAAATACCTTCTTAAGCCCTGCCCTGCTGCATTCTATTTTTAATTTCCCGTGCTTCCTGGACAAGGTTCAATATTTGACCTACCCTGAATGGTTTACTGACAACCATATCGACCCCACTTTTCTCCAGTTCACGGTCATCAAGCTCAGAGCCCCAGCCGGATATTATGACAACAATAACATCCGGGGCCATTTTTTTAATCGTACTGGCCACTTCCCACCCTGACATGGCAGGCATTCCCAAATCCGTTAAGACCAGGTCGAAATATTCTTTTTTAAAGATTTGCAGCGCCTCGATGCCATCTGAGGCACTCGCAACCCTGTGTCCACCTGATGTTAAAATATCGGAAAGGAGTAGGCGGATATCCTTTTCATTTTCGATAACCAGAACGCTCACTGGATTTTCTTCGTCTGAAACCCTTTGCATGCGCGGCTCTGTGACGTTGTCCACTTTCCCTCCCCAGTCAGTTGGTCTTTTTACAACAATGCAGCGGAAACTATTCCAACACCTGCCACTGTACTATCCCTTATCTGCTTATCCGTAATTCTCCGGTTGACTGTCAATACAACTGTAACTTCTTCAAGTTAGGTTCTTACGCAACTACATCTGAGCATTTCTCTTCAGATAGAGTTCTGGTAGGAGCGGCTTTAAGCCGCGAATTCATCGCGCATGAATGCGCTCCTACCGAAATTTCAAACATGTTTGGTTAGAACTCATGAAGACGATTTTCATCCGGGTTACTGGAGTTTTGTGGATAAGCAGAATCCCTTATATAAAATGGCTTTATTCTAACCTATTTCACCAGTGAATGCAAAACAAAAATCTGATAAGAGGTAAACACTTAGCGATCTCCCCCTAATATACCTCCCAGCACATTACCTCCTATGCCACCGACACCCTTTTTTTCTCCTCTCTGCTGAAACCGGGAAGCCGCAAAGATTCGGTCGGCAAGTCGTGAGAAAGGAAGACTTTGCAGATAGAGCAATCCCGGACCCGTCAGGCGCGCCAGAAACAATCCTTCCCCTCCGAACAGTGCATTGGTAAAACCCCCAACAAACTTAATATCGTACGTGATTGAAGGAGAAAAGGCTACCAGGCATCCCGTATCAACTCTAAGAGACTCCCCACTTTTGAGCTCCTTTTTGATAATCGTTCCGCCCGCATGAACAAAGGCACGTCCATCACCGGCAAGACGCTGCAAAATAAAGCCCTCACCACCGAAGATCCCCGCCCCAATCTTCTTAGTAAAGGCAACTTCTATTTCAACTCCCCTGGCCGCACAAAGGAATGCGTCTTTCTGGCACAAAAAACTTCCACCCAGCTTATCCAAATCGAGAGGAATAATCTTCCCGGGATAGGGTGCACCAAAGGCAACATGTCCCTTACCCGAACCATTGTGCAGAAAGGTAGTTATAAAGAAGCTTTCACCGGTTACTATTCGTTTAAAGCCTTTAAACAACCCTCCTCCTGTTGAGGTCTGCATCTCAATGCCATCAACCATATACATCATAGCTCCCGCTTCTGCTCTCACCCCTTCACCCGGATCAAGCTCAATCTCAACGATTTGCATATCATCACCAATAATGGTGTAATCAATACTATCAGCCATAATAATCCCTCCTTGCACCGATTTTTCTGCGTTAGTTTGCCCCGTAGCTAACCCTTCTTTGGTATGCACGCCTCACAGGGAACGGCTGTCTGACAAAGACCACAGCCGGGCATTCCCATACTGTCTCCCTCTATTTCCTGCACAGCGCTGGCACAGTGAATCATGCAGAGCTCCTTGTCATGCCCCTCTGAAGAGATAGCTCCACCCGGACACCGCTCTATACACCTTCCACAGGTACCCCGGGTAGAAAAAAGGCAGTATTCCCTGGCTGAGCTGTACAATCTCGGAGTAGGTTTCAAATGCAGATTAGTCACCAGGCTCCCGCAGCGCATGGCAACCCCTCGTTCAGTAATCAGCGCCCCGCTCAAACCAAAGGTGCCGAGGCCTGCTGCATAGGCAACATGTCTCTCTGACCAGTTCGCGGCAAAACCATGCTGCTCTGACTGAATAATCTCAAAGAATGGAGTGAGTGTGGGGACAACAGCACAAAAGCCCTGCTCGGTAATAAGAGAAGCCAGGTATTCCCCCAGTTTAATATTGAACTCCTCACCGTAGGTTTTGGTGAGAAGCCAGACATCTGACGAGCACCTCGTTTCGCGACGATTTCTTTCCCTGGTAGGACGGGCTATGGGCAGTATCCAGGAAATTACAGATGCCCCCTCCCATAATCCTTTGTGCTCAGGGAACGATTTCTCCAGCACTTCAACGGGCGTTAAATAAAAGTCACCAATGATATCTTTGAAGGTCAGGAAGAGCGGATCACTGGCATCGGCAATGCCCACTAAAGGATTTTCAAAGTAGGGTACTCCGTTAAGTCGCGAGGTACCATTTTCCGGATTATCAGAAACGAACCTCTGGATTGCCTGTATTACAAAATCTTCTGGATTGTCACCGAAAAAAGGCATGTTTATCTCCCTCTTCTTACTATTACCGTAATTGGGTGAATTAACAAAACGAGCAGGTACCCTTCCTCTATACAAGCAATAGTAGAAAATTATTATCCCGGTGTCAAAGAATTTAACTTGATAATTCCCTGCAGCTTGCTGGAGGATTACGGTCTGATCATCATAAAGAAGGTCATTGCACCCCAAGGGCATTTCCTCAGGATGACTACGTCACCCTTCAGGGCGCGAGCAGAGCGAAGCAATCTTTTACAATGAGACTGCCTCGTCGCTACGCTCCTCGCAGTGACAGGTAAAAAGTCTTTTGATACCCTGCAGCTTGCTGCAGGGAGGTTGATTAGTACTGCCTGGCAACAAATCACACCCTTTCTCATCGCAGGAACATCTTTTTCCCTACACATTTTTCCCTATTAGTGCTATAGAATTCTAGCACCGTCCATCTTTCGTTCTACAGCTTGAAGCCGGCTGACAAGCATGCGTGCTAACTACTATACATTGATAAAGAAGCACCGTTCTCTTTTTTATAGGATACACGATGCAAGATACAGGATACTTCGGGTTACAGGATTCGAGTTACGCGTTTCTATTTTCTATTCTTTTACAATCCGCATTCCGCAATCCAAAATCCGCAATGTATACCTTTAGACTCCTAACGCATGTATTTTTGTAAGACTCAAACGTATATCTAACCCCCTGTTCTCATATGCCTAGTCAATGCAATTTGTGCACCATTAGAAAAACCACCATTCTGGGTGATTTAAAGGAAGATGACCTGAACCGCATCGAGCAGTTTATCAGGGAAAAAACCTTCCCCTCACGGCATATCATTTTTTGGGAAGATGATCCGGTCGACAACATCTATCTCATTAAGCGGGGAAACATCAAACTGTACAAAACCCAATCCGATGGCCGCAGTCAAATTTTACGGATTGATGGAACAGGTGGCATCTTAGGATTTGATTCCCTTTTTAGCCCTACCCACCTCGCCACGGCTGAAACCATTGTAGAAAGTGTACTCTGTCAGATCAGGGCAGAAGATTTTCGCAAGCTTTTAGAAAAAGAACCTGATATTAACCTTCGCCTCTTGAAAGCAGTCTCAAAGGAATTGGAAAAAAATGAAAACCTCCTCTTTACCCTCGGCACACGAACAGCCCGGGAACGGCTCTCCTATTTTCTTATGAATCTCTATAATTCCCAGTGTGACTGCGAAGAGAATCCAAAAAAGATACATCTCCTCATCTCCCGTCAGGAGATATCTGAACATTTAGGAATGAAACAGGAAACCGTCATTAGAAGCCTATCTAAACTTAAAGAAGAAAAGATAATCGACATCAAGGGAAAGGAAATTATTATACGTAATCCAAAGCTGCTTGATGAACTAGCTCAGGGATATATTTAATAAACTCCAACCCACATCTTGCGAAAACTGCCTCTTGCTCAAGAAAAACAAACTTTTCATAACACCCGCTACTACCTTCAGCTACCATCCCTCACACAAAGAAAGGACTTGATCCAATTACCTACT
>CALJBY010000306.1 GCA_938024025.1 uncultured bacterium | reverse complement strand
TACTCTTCGAGGCTGGCAGGATCGATACGGCCGGCATTTCTCAGGGTTATCTTCTGTTGTTTTTGATAAAATGGATAGGCTTGGTATTCGGCTATTTTCTTAAGGGATTCTGCGGGTTGACCAGAGGAGTAGCTTAAGGGTTCTCCGAAAAAGAGATTATCCTCCTGGTCAGTCCTGAAAAGCACCTGCTCTTCCAGGACCCCTCCACTTTTAAGTGCCTTTACCAGCGGAGCTGCCTGATCCGGGGTCATGGTCCCGTAAGTGATTTTCGGTTTGCCCTTTTGTATAACATCAACTATGGGCTCTTGGTGACACATGCCGTTACAACCAACATCTACGATTTGTGCCTTAAGCCCCTGTTCTTTTACTTCAGCCTCCAGGGCGTCCTTCAGGAGGTGCGCCCCTTTTGCCAGTCCACAGGTTGACGTGCCCACTTGAATTCTCACTTCAGAAGAAACCAGGCCCTCCTTGGTTTTATCACCTATTTTTTTGAGATCACTTTCGCTTTTGATCTTCATGGTAGCTCCTCTTCTCCTTTACCGGCAGGTGCCGAGAAAGCCCTCCCTTGTAGGCGGGGATGAATCGGCACAATCCAAAAATAATAAAATTTAATTTCCGGGATGCTCCGCGCTGCGCGCGGGGAGCATCAAAACTAGAATTTGGAAATCTTGTCTTTCGCCCAGGTGCTGTTTCCACACTGATCATCAACCATTACCATTGGCTCTTTTCCACAACATCCTATGCATCTTACCTTCTCAAGAGTAAAACGACCATTTGAGGTTTGGTCTAATGAGTTATAGGTATCATCTGCGTCATTTAGATGGCAGGCAACCCCATCACATACCTTAACGACATGGGATTTCTTGGGCTCGAGGCTGAAGGCCTGATAGGAAGTGGCAACTCTGTAGGTAGTACTCATGGGTACAGCCAAAAATTCACTCACTTTCCCAAGGGCTTCTTTGGGAAGATAGCTGTATTCATTTTGTACGTCGTGTAAAATGTTAACCAGTTCCTCTTGCTTTCCCTGGTAGGTTGCCAGAATCTCGTCAAGCTTGCCCAGGTCTACCCCTGATCCAGCGGCCAGCACCTTCATAATCTGGCTCATAAAGGGCTCCGGCGGCTTCATTTCCTGGACGGCTTCAACCACCAGCCCCTCTGTAACACTGCCACTAGGCCCGGCCTTTTTCGAGATAAACTCTAACAACTTAGGTCGGACGGCCCCTCTGAGCATTTCAGGGATTACTTCCATGATTTTTTCAACCATGTTTTCACTGTCACCTTCCCAGGTGAGCTGCGTAGTTGGTTCCGCTTCCTGTGGTTTTGCTGTTTCATCAGACAGGCCGAGGGCGCCCATAATAACGCTCCGCTGAGGTTCCGGGAGATCTTCCCGGACCAGCTTCTCTATGATCTCTTTGGTCACCTTAGCTCCGGATGCCTTATTTTCTACCATGGAGATAAGCTGCGGTTTCATAGCGTCCTGCATGGGTTCAGGAACGACCGTCATTATCTTTGCAAAGGTTGCTTGAGCCTTTTTATCCCAGTTTGCCAGAGCCATCTTTTCCTCCTTACTCTTTTCCTTCTCTTAGTTTTGCGTATTCCTTGTCCACCTCAGCTTGAATGGCAGCAATCTCTTTCTTTTTGAAATGGTCAAAACGACTTTGCAGGCTTACGTACTCTTCAACAGGTCTGATCTTGGGGTGGTCGATGGTTAAACGATAATCGCCGGCAACCACCTCATAGAGGGGAAATACTCCACACTCTACTGCAAAACGCCCTATCTGGACGGTAAACTCACTTTCAAAGTTCCACCCAACCGGGCAGGGAGATAAAACGTGCAGGTAACTGTCTCCTTCACTCTCCATTCCCCTCTTCACTTTGTCAATCAGGTCAAAAGGGTAGCTCGGACAGGAAGTAGCCACGTAGTGAAATCCCCTGGCTACGGCAGCAGCAGGAAACCATTTTTTTAACACTTCGGGAGTCGGTTTTGCTTCCACCGCTTCATTGTCAAAGCAGATGAGCAAATGAGATTGATCCTCTTTCTCGATACGAAGCAGGGCAGGTCGCACCTCTTCCTTTGCTTCTTTGGCTGTCTTTAAGAGCGTTCCCGGGAGTGGCTGTTTGAAGGGGATTTCCCAATGGGCTTTTTCCATCCACTCTTTCTTTTCTTCTAATGCCTTGTACATCTGTCTCACCCCGAGAGCTATGCCACATCCCATGCAGGCTCGATGTGCCTCCGGCAGAAAGTGTTCCTTAAACGGTAATAGTTGCGGTACATAGAGTCCAAATTTATCCATTATCCCTCCTCCGTCATGCTAATGGCACCAAACCAGCATTCCTGGTGGCAGATGCCACAACCCTTGCAATAGTCCAGGTTCGCCTCGTAGAATCCATCATCACCCCTTCTGATAGCGGCATCGGGACAGAAAAGATAACAGATGCCACAGCGCACGCACATCTCCTTGTCCCACAGGGGGATTAGCAGGGGTTTTTCACTTGGTTCAAAGGGCTTCGCCTTTCCTTCTTCAAGTAAAACACAGCCAACTTTGGTTTCACTCCAGGCAGGTTTCCCCGTTGCCTTC
>CALJBY010000305.1 GCA_938024025.1 uncultured bacterium | reverse complement strand
ATCCCGCCTTGGATCCATGGAGCCATACATATGAGCAACATCCTGTTGTTCAAAGCAGCGGACAACATGCACAATCGTATCTACCGTTCGAATGTGTCCCAAAAACTGGTTTCCCAAGCCTTCACCCTGGCTTGCCCCTTTTACTAATCCAGCTATATCCAAAAACTCAATCTGGGTTGGTGTAACCTGGGGGGGATGAATAATCTCCGCTATCGTGAACAAACGTTCATCGGGAACGGCAACCATCCCCTTGTTGCAGTCGATGGTACAAAAAGGATAACTCGAGGCTGGTACATGAGCTGAGGAGAGAGCGTTAAAGATAGTAGATTTTCCTACATTTGGCAGGCCGACAATACCACAGGTAAAGCCCATCTTTGTGCCTCTTGAAAGTGTTGTAAACGTTGTGCACACAGTACAAAAAGCACTTTTTGGGCAGCAAGTCAACTATTTATCTCAAGCTTAGGGACGTTGTTGACTAAGTTGAATAATTTCCCAATGATTAAGAAACCTGCTTAAGCACTGTCTAGAACACTTGAACTATTAGTTACGTCAAAAGATCTGTAACCTCCACACTTAGTACTTTACACACAGAATATCTCATGATAGTTTACTGCCAAATACTGCTTCTTTGCCAAACTAAGCAATGTGGAATAATCCTATAAAAGGAGTGCGCCATGAGAGAATATGATGTCCTTGAAGCCTTGGTAACAAAATTTGAGCCCTACATTACCAGCATGGATGAAGTTTCTGCCGGTAAAGAGCCAATTGCACAAATCGGGAACGAAAAACTTTTTTTGAGGATTTTTACCTGTGGGAACAATAAAGAAGCCCCTCTCAAAAAGATCAGCTTCATGAGCCTAGAGGATGGTAACATAAAAAATAAGGATGATAAGAGCTCGCTCGACCCCGGTGAATTCACCGTTATTACCTTTATCTCAAACGACGACTTTCCCCTGCCCCTGTGCGCAATGGAGGCATCCTTTCATTTTGATAACTACATCCAGGGCCGGGTTGATCTCCCCCCCCTCGCAAGCACAAAAGAATACCGGGAGACCTTTTGCAGACCCGTTCAAGCCCTCAGGGAAAAGATCGATAGTCTACCCGGTCTTGCACCCCTCGTTTCACTGCCGGGCCTTGAAGATTTTTCTTCCGGCGGCCTGATGACAGGACATTTTGCGATAAAAAACAAAGATGCTGTCATGAAGTGTTTCTTTGATTATGCTGATCTCTATTTAACCTTTTTGAATCAGCGGGAAGACTATGCCCTGTTAAGGGATCCCGCAATTCTGGAGGAGGGAAGGCAGAAAAGGTCCGCTTTCTGTCAGATGTTCGCTAAAATGACACCGCGCATTCTTTCTGACATTCCCAATCTTTACTCTGATGAACTGGCCAAAAAACTGGGTGAGATGCTCTTCTAGCAATTATCATTAACCTACAATAAAAGGAGGACACTATGGCAGACCTGAGAACTCAATCACACTTTTTGGATGAACCAAAAATAAAAGAACTGCTACAATCAAAACGGGATGGCGTACTCAGTTTTACAAATGGTACAGCTGCTTACGGCGTTCCCCTCGGCTATGCATACTATGATAACAACAACGGTACTCTCTACTTCGGCATGAATCCAAGCGGGAGAAAATTTGACTACTTCAACAAATGCAAGCATGTCTCTTTCACTATGTATCAAACCTTTCCTTCCCCTGAGGATGAACTCAGGATGGCGTGGTGGAGTATCATTTTGGATGGAGAACTCTCTCAGGTTACCGCTCCTGAAGAAATTACTACTCTGGCAGATTGGATGGATGCAAAAGGCCTATTCCCTCCGGGTCTCAAGGAAAAATTCCTCGGTGCTATCTTAAAGGATCCGGACAAATCCAATTTCTTCAAGATGAAAATTACAGCTATGGGAGGCAAGGAAATGCCGGAATATCGCCCGGGAGATGAAGCCAAATGAAATACACGTGTCATCACGATTAAAGCAGCACGTGTTGTAATGAGAAAAGTGCACTGGGGATACGATTTTCCTTGCATTAATTTTTCCCGCCATTATAATGCATGAAATCAGTGAGGTACTTTTTATTAATCAACTGCATCAACCATCAGGGAGGAATTGTTTATGGCAACAAAAGCAAAACCCATGACCAAGGCACAGCTCGTAACAGAACTTGCAGAAACACTGGAAATCACAAAGAATGATGTTAATGGTTTTCTTGACACGCTTACTACCGTCGCTTACCGGGAAACAAAAAAGAAAGGCTCCTTTACACTCCCCGGAGTAGGCAAGCTGGTTTTAGTAAAACGAAAAGCACGCAAGGGCAGAAACCCTGCAACTGGTGAAGAAATTCAAATTAAGGCAAAAACGGTCGTAAAGTTCAGAGTTGCCAAAGCGTGTAAAGATACAATCATCCCTCCGAAATAGTTCTGCCGAAGACTACCCAGCACTTAAAAACCCGGTACTGACAAACAGTACCGGGTTTTTCCTGTTCAGTTTACTATCTGCTTACAACTTACAAGCACCACAGCCCATTGTGTATAAAAAAGACCATTGGTAAAAGTGTTTTTATTTTACAGGTAAATATGCTAGTATTAGGGATTATTGCTAATTATTTTACAGCGCTTACTATCAGCAGGAGTTATCCATGGCAAAGGCAAAAGTAGCTATTGTAAGAACTAAACCAGAAACTGTAGTGAAGGACTATCAACGGCTCTCTGAACTGGGAGGATTGAAAGATGCACTCGATCCTAAAGCGACTACCATCTTAAAGGATAATATTACCTGGCATAACGTTTTCCCCGGCGTAAACACCACCCCCTGGCAGCTTGAGGGCACCGTTGAAAGCCTTAAAGGTTCAGGCTTTGCTGATTTAGTTGCTGTACACAATCACACCGTGGTTACCATTCCGGAAAAGGGAGAAGAAGATCTAAAGTTTAAACCGATCTATGAACGTTACAACATCCCCGTGCTCTTCAATTTCAAAGAGGAAGACATGCGCTGGATCGAATATAAACCTAAGTTCAAGACCCTGGCACTCCACACAATTTTCCCCGATGGAATCAGAATCCCCGATTACTTTCAGGGAAAAAACATTGTACACATGCCCACCGTTAAAACACATTCCTACACCACTTACACCGGGGCGCTCAAAAATGCCTTTGGCGGACTTCTCAATTATCATCGTCACTACACTCACACCCTGATACACGAAACCCTGGTAGATCTTCTTGCCATTGGCAAGGAAATCCACACCGGCATGTTTGCAACTATGGATGGAACCACGGCAGGATCAGGACCAGGACCCCGCACCGTAATACCTCACGACAAAAATATTATCTTGGCATCAGCCGACCAGGTGGCAATTGACACGGTTGCCGCAAAAATAATGGGCTTCAACTGGCGTGATCTTCCCTGCATCTATCTCGCTCATCAAAACGGTATCGGTATCGGTGACCCCGGGGAGATTGAAATTGTTGGGGATACTGATGCGGCTGAGGAAAACTGGAACTTCGATGTAGGAGTCAACCTTGCTACCGGTGTGGGAAGATTGTTCTGGTTTGACACACCGTTAAAGCATCTTCAAAAACTATTTTTTCAGACATTTATCGTCAATATTTTTATTTTTGCCTCAGAATTTTATCATGATTCCATATGGTACAAAACTAAAGGGCTACCCGTAGTGAAAAAATGGGAAGCGGAATCACCCTGGGGCCAGATGTTTGCCCGCTACCCAAAGTGAGCTAGAGAAACACGTTATAATAGGGACAGCGCCCGTTTTTTATACAAGCATTATATCAAAAATGGGCGCTGTCCCTATTTAAGAGGAATTAGCATGATTACAGCAAATACAGTAAAGTCACTGCTCAACTTGAGGCCACATCCTGAGGAAGGGGGGTATTTTAGGGAAACCTATCGTTCTCCTCACACCTTATCGAAGGATAAACTGCCGGATGGTTACGAAGAAGAGAGAGCACTTGCTACGGCAATATATTTTTTACTTACACCCGATACCTTTTCTGCCCTCCACCGGCTCCCAACTGATGAAACGTTTCACTTTTACCTGGGAGATCCGGTAGAGATGCTCCAGCTCCTGCCGGATGGATCGGGTAAAACCATAACCCTGGGACAGGATATCACAAGGGGCATGCAACTGCAGGTGGTTGTCAAGAAGGGTGTGTGGCAGGGTTCACGGTTATGCGCCGGTGGGCAGTTTGCCCTCCTCGGTACGACCATGTCACCGGGATTTGAGCCCTATGATTATGAATCCGGACAAAGAGAAAGACTGATTGCAGACTATCCGCAGTTTGAAAATCTCATCAGGGTGCTCACCCGTTAGTAAACTGTAGTGCGGTAGGCACCTGCTTTTCCCAGTGCCTTGAGTGTGCCATCATAAAACATTTTCTTTCTGAAGGTCTGGGCAAGGTAAAAAAGCTCGAGCCCAAGTATATAGGTCCCCCGGCGGGGGCCTTTTATTTTCTTCATCGTTCCCGGATAGTACCACTCTCCTGTCTGCAGGTAATGGCTTACCCCCATGAAATCCTTTGCCGGCATAAGACCGCGCATAAGCACCTCCAGGGTCTTTCGCAGGACCCTCCCATAGTTCCGCAAAACAGGCTTTTGCTCAAGCTTTTTTTCGGCAACCATTTTATCGACAATCTCTTTCAAGGCAGGATCCATAATGGATACCGTATTCCAGCCAAACTCCTTTACTCCCGTTTCAGCACCAAAGAAGCCGATACTTGCATCGGCATGCTTACTGACAATCATATTGTTGCATACAAGACATCCACTGTAGAGAAGCAGCACCCCAAGCTGCAATACATCATAATCTTTTACCTGTCCATCTCGTGTCACCACAGAATTTTGTATGAACCACCTCCAGTCCTTACCATCCTCAAGGGCCTCATGTGCCAATTTTTTGGTGACATTCTCGTTAAATCGCACGATGTCTTTTTCCTGCACCTTTAACCACTCATAGGCCTTATCCATATTGGTGTGGTTCAAAAAGCAGTTTATGGAAAGTGCATAGGTAACCGATGCTGTGAGTTTTTCTGCAATCTCTGAGAGTCCTTTCATTTTGGTGCGCATCATTTCATCCTGATAAATGATTTGAAGTTTGCGGAATGCCATGATGTGGCATGGTGTTCCGACGAAAAGGGTACGCTTGTACCGGGAAAGCGCTCCCAGATGTGAAAGGACCGGACTAATTTCAAATTTTGAATGGGCACTGGCAAACACTTCTTGTGGTGACGACGCTATGTAGGGTTCCGGGTGCATACAGAACCTGATGTCCGGATGCTTGCCCCGGGTGAGCAGGGCGGCTTCAACGTACCCCTTTTCCATCAGATAGTGCACCAGTGCGGTAGTGGTTCCACCGGGGGTACCTTCCCGGTAAATCTCTTTACTTCCGGCTCGTGCAACAAATAAGTCGCAGAAGGCACCGAGACGTTTAAACTCTTCGCTTCCATTGCTGCCAAAATAGGTCTTTTCAATCTTTGAAAGGGGGAGAAAGCTCCTCGGACAGGCAAGGTAGCAATACCCGCACCGGTTACACTCCCCTGTAAGGAGCGGCCGCTTTTTGATCTCATCAAAGGCAATAGAACCTAAAGGACAAATGCTGACGCAGAGCCCGCAGCCAGCACAGCAAAACGCGGTAACCTTCTGCAATGCTTCAAAACCATCCCGTGATAGGGCAATGTGCCGATCCAGTATCAGATCCTCTTTTTCTTTCGTCCGGGTGATCATGGCAATTCCTTCACTATGATTATTCTATCCCCTAAGAAGTGGTACTACGTTTACCTCAATTAAAATAGGAGCGCAATACATTTATAACAATTTGACAACACCCCTTAACATGATAAACTCAAATAAAGGTTAGCCTGTTAACCGGTTGGCCCGTTAGCCCGTTCAGTTTTGAAATTGGAGTACTGGAGTGTTGGAGCAAAGAAAAGATGAACGTCGAACATTCAACGCTCAACATCGAATGTTGAATGTAAAAACAAAGCAGGTTTTTTATTGGAAGTTCAACGTTGGACGTTCGATGTTGAACGTTCAGCACTATTCTGAATTCTGACTCCTGACTTCTGCTTTCTTAATTTTAGGCATTCTAGGCAATTTAGTGCATTTTAGGCATTTGTATTTTGCTTTTGCGTCTTTGCGGTTAGAAACAAGTTTGAGTATAACCTTCAGGAGGGACTAATGATTCTTATAACAGGTGCTTCAGGTCACATTGGTAAAAGAATGGCAAATCGATTCCTCAAAGATGGAATCGATTTCATGGGAATTGATTGTGCTAACAATCCTGACCTTCCAGAACAGAGATTTAAACTGATGGATATCAGGGATTCCTCAATAGGAGCACTGATCGAAAAAAACGGCATCGACTCAATCATCCACCTCGCCTTTTGTACCAAACCTAAACTGGCTGCTGCCACGCGGGATGATATCGATTTGAATGGTTCTCAGAATATAATAGACTGCGCCGCACAAAAAGGGATTAAAAACATAGTCTTTGCAAGCAGCGGCCGGGTCTACGGGGACCTGCAAAAAGAAGGTGGCATGCACGACCGGGACGGGAATTATCTCAACCCACAGGATGACTTTTACGCCCGGAATAAAATTAAGGCCGAAAAGATGTTTCTCAAGGCAGGAGACGATTCTGGTATGCGAGTAGCAGCTCTCCGTCTTGCCATCGTTTGCTGGAAGGGCGGTGGTGCCGGGATGGGAGATATGTTTAAGTCCGCATCGAAATCGGGACGATTTATAACCCTCGGCGATAAAAACCCTCCCATCCAGCTCGTCCACGTAAATGATGTGATCGATGCCTGTTTACATGCCCTCGGCAAAGAAGGCATCTTTGACATAGCCTCGGAGGGAACCATGTCGCTTCTGGAGCTCTTTTCAGAAGCCGCCAGACTGGGCGGCGCAAAACCATCCCCCATCAAGCTTCCCGAAAAGATTACCCTGGGGGCAGTCTCTCTCCTGTGGAAGCTTGGACTATGCCCCATCCCTCCACTCTACCTGAAGATGTACGGGTATGATATCACCCGGGATTTGTCAAAAACAATAGCTGAGTTGGGAAAACCACAATTTACCATTCAGCAGATACTTCAGGAAATTGTTGAAGGTTAGTATGAGGCACGTACAAGAGATAAAAACCTTGAAAGGTAGCATAGCCTGCCCGGTTAAATGCGAAGCTTATTTAACCAGGGTACGCGGAGAGCATCACAAATCTATTGAACATGCTTCATTGTATTCCGGGATTACTACCTCCCACCCTAAAGTATGCTCAATTTTTTTTGCCAGGGCTTTTGATGAATCGGGCTCTCCGTGAACAATAAATGTCTTTACTGGTGGCCGGTTGAATCCCAGTAACCATGCAAGGATTTCGTTATAATCTGCATGCGCAGAGAAACCGGAG
>CALJBY010000304.1 GCA_938024025.1 uncultured bacterium | reverse complement strand
GTAACATCTCGAAGTTAGGTTCTTACCCAACCACATCCAAGCATTTCTCTTTCAGATAGGGTGATGGTAGGAGCGGCTTTAAGCCGCGAATTCATCGCGCATGAATGCGCTCCTACCGAAAATTGAAGCTCCTCGCCTACCCTAGTTAAATAAGCTTCGCTTGTAACCGGGCAAGCAAGGCGGGCTTCCCGGAGTTTTATTATTTTTTTTCAGATACATGCCTCTTGACCCTGCTTACAAAGCCTGGCTTGCGAGGCATTAAACCGGTCAAACATGTCTGGTGAGAAGGTATCAAGCCCGTTTTCATCCGGGATACTGGAGTTTTCTGGATAAGCAGAAAAATTAATTGAGAAGTGGAGAAAATGGTTGACAAGACTCTCAAAAATAGTTAATATAAGTGTAGTATTTACCGTGAATATTAACTATAAATACCAATTAATAAGGGATTAATCGCATAATTAATTAAACATTAATGTAGTATTTACCGTGCAATACTGGCCCTGCAAAATGGATAACTCCGTATCCGATCAACTCTATTTTAAAATATATCTCAACCTTCAGAGGATATTCAGGTGCCTGAACATCGGACGGGTGTTCCAGGGGGAAAGTCTCCCTATTACCATAACCCAAATGCGAGCCCTTTCCCTCTTTAACGAACAAACGGTAGTAAACATCACCGATATCAGCCGGTCACTGGGCATGTCACTACAGAGTGCTACCAATCTGATCCGTCGACTTGAGCTGCTGGGTTATCTGGAGCGGTCAAAAAATAAGAAAGATAAACGGGTCTCGGAGGTGAGGCTTACAAGCAAAGGTAAAAAGAGGCTCGGCTTTTTCCGGAAGGGGGAACTCTCGACCATCCAGCGACTCCTGGATGGGCTCGACCCCTTCGAGGGCAAAGTCTTAAACGAGGCACTCACCAATGCCTCCCTGCTTTTTGAGAAGGCAATCATTGAATCCGGACAGGAGCATGATAGTCTGAATACAAGTGAATAACTGGAAGCAAAACCACTTGACCACGAGCATCCTGAAATCCTCGAACCCTTTTTAAATTATCACTGGGATACCGCATGAAACAGGTCAAAGGACTTGATTTTTGGGTAAGAAGTTCAATTTGGTGGGAATTAATCATACCCGGCTACTTTTTTGGGAAGACCTTCGGCACGGCCGATGCAAAATACCGCTTCCTGGACTCTTTCATGTATCCGCAATCCTTTATTGCATTGTGTGGTTACTTTCGCGATCTCCCCGTTGGTCACTATACTGCCCGTTTCTTAGGGGTCTTTATAGGGGCCATGATAGGGGTACTCTTTGTCATGCTCATCGGTGTATTCTACAAATGGGTGCTCAAAGACTGGGCATACTCTAAGGCAACACGCATAGCTTCCCTTGCCTTTATCCTTATTGCCCTCATGACAGGGTTCATGTCAGACATGTTCAATGAAAGTATCGGAATGGCCCTGCACATTGAGGAGGGCGTTCCGGACGACCTGGTGGGTAAATTTCTGGTTGAAGATTATGGTTCCTTCGAAAAGGGGACAAAGGTTACCACCCAAAATGCGTCGATGCTCTCCGCCTACGGGACAATTAAAGGGAATAATCCAGCAGGGGCCAGACGGTGGTGGATAGCATCGCTTATCTTCATGTATGCCTGGTTTGGCCTCTATTTCCTCTGCGCACATCGCCTCTTTAAGAGGAATAAAGTCCCCCGCAAGGATTATTTTAAACTCCAGATGATTAATGTTGCAATCGTAATAATCCTCCTGCGGATGGGGTTTGGCATTTCTTCCGCCGAGTACCACTTTATCGTTACCCGTTTTCAGTATCTCTTTGGAGGGGTGTGAGATGACCCTTAACGCCTTCACCCGTGAAGACTTTGTAAGGCACGTCCGCAATATGGCAGCCCTGGGGCTTATTCTCTACATCTTCGGGGTTCTGACCGTATTCACCACCAACTGGGTGTGCGTAATGATCGGGGTGTGCGTCCTTACCCTCTTTTTTACCGATTACTTCCTGGGACATACCCTGGGGGCATCATACTTCTGGATTTTTCTCACAATCCAGGGCTTGAGCAACTTTTTCCCCTTCCAGTTTCCCCTCGACCAGGAGGCATGGAAACTGCAAACCAATGATATGATTGCCTGGCTGGCAGGAGGCCAGGGGACCCCCCTGATCCCCTATGCGGACTGGATCATATCCTTCCCCATAGTACTCTATACCGGATATATTGGGCTGCGACTCTTAAGAACACCCCCGGATGTTACCGCAAAAGCAAAAAAGACCGTTGCAACAAAAAGGTGGCGGATCTTCTTTCAGAGCACCATCTTTCCCATATACCTCCTTACCTTTGCAGCGGGCATGACAGCCCGGCCCATAGAGAACCCGGAACTGCTCTTCTGGGCGCTGGCCATGTTTGTAGGATCCCTTCTCCTGCCCTTCTTTGTGGGGCGCTGGTTCTGCGGCTGGATGTGCCCGGTAGGAGTCTTTCAAGACGGCATCTGGAAGTACTTCAACTTTAAGGGAATAAAAATTTCCGAAAATTTCCGCTCCCAGATTAACCGAATCTACGTACCGGCCACCATGGTCGTTTTCATCATCGTCGTTTATACCTTTGAACGGGTCTTCCAACTTGCATCATCTGCTGAAATGATCCGCTCTCCAGACTGGAAGACACTCTGGAAACCTATGGTCTGGACCAAGGTGCTGACCAATGGGATGTTTCTTGGCTCTGTCCTCTTTGCCTACCGGGTCTACTGCCGCTATTTCTGTTGGTACATTGGCTACCGGGTAGCCCTGGGCCAGCCCGCCCTCTACCGGGTTCCCTTTAAAACAGACCGGTGCCAGATCTGTGAAGAGTGTATCCCTGAACAGCACTGTACCATGGGGTACCAGTTCCAGTCACGACCCGAAGGGGAAGAGGAGCTTTCCATCAGAAACCTTGAGGAACTACCAGGCACCTGCACCCTCTGTTACGAGTGCAGGGACACCTGTCCCCATGGGGTTTTCAGGGGAAAAATAAAGAGAATTAATGTTATCCCCGAACGATGTGTAGGCTGCCGATTGTGTGAGCTTGCCTGCTCGGGAGAACGGCTCGGGGTATTTGATCCTGCCCGTTCCAACATTCAAATCGAGATGGAGGGGATTCCTGAAATCCCCGTTCCCATCCTCAAAGATACCTGTGATGCATGCAACGGTGACCCCAAGTGTATTAAAGTATGTCCGGCGCGGGTCATCATCTGGGACAAGGAAGGAGTACGGAAAGGAATAGGAATAAAACGCCCGGGAGCCATCAGGAAATTTTTCCAAAAGTGCAATCCGTTCTCCCGGTCCGCTCCTGTCTGCGAAAATCTCTGCGGAGCCTATCCCCAGGGATGTCCTACCTGCGAAGTCATCAAACCTGCCCAGGGGGAACAGATCAAAGGAGGAGCAGCATGAGTAGAGCACTGCTCTATAAAGGATATACCCGTAAAATCCTGAGGGTTAACCTTACCATACAATTGGTTACGGTTGAGGATCTCCCCAACGGGCAGCTGCGAAAATACATTGGAGGCGCCGGTCTTGCTGCACGGATGCTCTATGATGAACTCACCCCGGGAATTGATCCCCTCTCGGTCGACAACAAGGTAATCTTCCTCGCCGGCCCACTGGCAGGAACCATTATCCCCTGCGGCAGTCGTCTCGGGGTCTATACCAAGTCTCCCCTGACCAATGGATTCTTCCACTCCTCCGCCGGTGGTCACTTTGCCCCGGAACTCAAATACGCGGGTTATGATGGTGTAATCATAGAAGGCACAAGCCGCAAACCGGTCTACCTCTACGTGGACAATGAGCGGGCCGAACTCCGAGATGCCACACACATCTGGGGAGAAAAGACTGATGTAACCCAACAGTGGCTGAAGTCAGACCTTGGTGAAGAAGAGGCACAGCTTGCTGTCATCGGCCCGGCGGGAGAGCGCCAGGTACGATTTGCCTCTGTATTGGTGGGTTGCCGTGCTCTGGGCAGGGGAGGCATCGGTGCGGTGCTCGGCTCTAAGAAGTTCAAGGCACTCGCCGTAAGGGGAAAGGGTTCCATTGAAGTGCATGACATGAAAGGAACTCTGGAACTTTCCCATGATATCATAAGGATCATGCGGGAAAACCCGTCAACTGGTCAGATTCTTCCCCGCTATGGAACGCCCGTCCTAGTGGAAGCCAACAATGCCCTTGGGGTCTTCGGGTCCAGAAACTGGCAAAATGAAACCTTTACCGGCGCCCAAGGCCTCTCCGCTGACACCATGAGGGAAAAAATAGTGGTACGGGATAAATCCTGTTTTGCCTGTCCCATTAAGTGCGGGAAATACAGCGAGGTATTTGAAGGCCCCTTCAAGGGACGAAAGGTGGAAGGGCCCGAGTATGAGAACATCTTTGCCCTCGGTTCCATGTGTGAGATC
>CALJBY010000303.1 GCA_938024025.1 uncultured bacterium | reverse complement strand
TTCAACTCAACCCCGGTCTGCCAGGTTAAGGGAACATGGCTGATCCCTTGATGCAGGGGGCTTTTGAAGGTTGCAATGCCGAGACAGGAAGCGGGAACAAAGGTTGAGGTAAAAAAACCGGTTCCCAAGACTATGGGATCTCGATCAGCATACTTTTGATAGAGAGCGAGGTTTACTGCAGCCCCTCCCAAACATTTTTCTACCATTTCCAGTTCAAGCTCTTCATCCGATGTCTCACCGGTTTCCAGATCCACGAGCAAAATAGTTCCATTGTAGTTGTTTATGTAATCCATAGTGTCTCCTTTACCCCGCAAATAAAAAACTCTCTTGGTCCCTCGAGCATCCCACAACCCATGCCAAAGGGACTTTCAGGATTTATTCGATACTGAAAACATCTTGAGGACAGCTTTTCACACAAAAAGGAGTGTCTTCCCCTTCACATAAGTCACAGGCTACCCGCAGGAGAATAGGTTTACTACTGGCAGATGCCCCTTCAATCTGTTGTCCCGGTTTAACCACTTCAGGACCTTCGGGTCGTGCAAGAAGGAGACTCTTTTCCCGTTTCACCATTGCTCCATAGTAATTTTTCTTTTCTTCCCGATAAAACATAATACTTGAACCGATAGGTGAACTGGTGCCATCATAGTGATAATTACAGGCAAATTCACAAATTTTACAACCCGTACACTTCAGTGTATCTACTTTCAGTTCCATCAGTCATTACTCCTTTTCACCCCGTAGGAAAAAAATGGCCTTTTGAACGTTTCCCGTTTTAGTCTTCCCGCTCAACCGGGTAATTCTGCGGAGGATTGGAGACTACATTAGGATCCATAGCCTTTTTAATTCCGCCCAGTAACTTTCCATAGTTATAAAAGATACTCCCCGCCATGGCGTGATAGGCGCCACCCAGAAAGGGGCCGAAACCACCCTCAATCCTGTGGGTGAGGTCCTCTTTCATCATACCCATCAACTTTTGCATGATATCCCCAAGATCATCTACGTTTTTCTCCAGGGGGAAGTCCGTTTCCGCAGCACCAAAATGTCCAAAATCATAACTTGAAATCCAGTCCGGTGCATCACAATCCAAAATGGGCGGAGAAAACTTTTCAACCCAATCAGCGCCCACCCTGCACACATCAATGGAACTATGAATAGTATCAAAGGGCAATCTCAGGGCTGCAAAGGTTCCGGAAGGACGCATCATCCGGGAGCCATTGGTATCACGTATCCAATTGTTGGCTGTCCGGGGAACCCACTTATCGTAAATCTCTTGAGGGATAAGCTTTCCTTTCGTCTCTTCGATAATATCCTCTAAAACCCCTTTCTCATAGTCAAGCTGTTTCTCTGAGGTAAAACCCCACAGGCAAACCGCTACTGCATACTTGACGTGTTTCTGCCATACACCCTCTTTCCAGGTTTCCCAGTACTCTTCATTGGAGTTCGCCCACCACCAGTTGTAGTAGACCGTAGGCCACTTCTGCAGCACGCCGGCAATCTCTGCCTTTGAAATTTCATACATGGCATGGGCTGCCTTCTCCAGCGTGGGATATTTAATAATGTACCACTGGAACCGCTCGGGGGGCAAGGTAGAGGTATGATTGGGAATCATCCCCTCACAGGGAAATGCTTTGGGTCCCGGATAGGGATGAAGCTTGATGGCCATCTTGGTGACCATTCCTATCCCTCCCAGCGCTCCGGCAAGTCCCCGCAACATCCCTCTCAAATCAGTGCCCGGTCCTTCACCGAAGAAGCGGGTCTTTTCACTGTTTGACCACGAACCTGTTTGCAGAATCTCACCATTAGGCAGAACCCATTCCATAGCAAGTATATTCCTATGACCAACCCCTAAACGGTGTCCCACACCCCACATTCCCTGAAACACGTGCCCTGCCATGGCAGATGCTTGCGCACTCGCTTCAGGGGAACCCAGGTAGAGTCCCCGTTTGTTGGCTTCTGCATGAACCTGCGCCATGGTAACGTATGGTTCAATTACCGCATACATGTTCTTTTCATCTATCTCCACTATATCATTCATCCTCTTCGAATCAATGATGAGGGTCCCGGGACGATTAGGGGCCGTTGTGACAGACCACTGGCTGGATCCCAGGGGAATGAACGGCACGTTATAGCGGTTGCATATCTTGATCACCTGCTGGGTTTGCTCAGTGCCATCAGGAAGAGTAACAAATTCCGGCACGGTAGGGTTTAAAACTCCCGGAGGTAACCAATCCCGGTGATACGCCATCATAACAGACAGGCTATCCTCAACATTTTCCTTCCCGATTGCCGATTGCAGCGCCTCGAGAATAATTGCATGTCTCTCTTTATCCATTAAAACAGCTCCTCTGGTTATAGTGCACTCATCATCACATCAGTTAAACTATGGATACCTATCTTTTCTTCCATGCCTTTAATAGCATTACCCAAATTGGATTCACACCAGGGACAGCTGGTAGCTATTGCCTGTGCTCCCGTGTCCTTGGCCTCTTCTAATCGCTCAAGTGCAGTCCACTGGGCAAAATCCTTAAAGGCGGTGAATACACCACCACCGCCACCGCAGCACCAGGAATATTCTTTAATACGCTCCATCTCATAGAGTTCAACTCCCGGGATGGCTTTCAGAATGTTCCGTGGGGGCTCATAGACACCCTCAAGCTCTTTGCCCGGTACATACGGACGTCCAAGTCTTCCCTGATGGCAGGGATCGTGCCACGTCAGTTTGAGGGGTACCTCCTTTTTGAACTTGAGTTTTCCATCATCAATCAAGCGCTCAAACAGTTCCGTAATGTGCAAAACCTCAAAATTCTTCTTTACACTAATCCGCTCATCATATTCCTGTCCGATGGTCCCAAAACACCCGGCACAGGGCATCACCACCGTCTTGACACCAAGTTTGTTGAAGCATTCAATGTTTGATTTGGCAAGCCGCTCAAACTCGGATACAACCCCAATCTTCTCTACCGGACTGCCGCAGCATAACTCCTTGCTCCCCAGTATCCCAAAATTAACCTTAGCCTTCTTGAGAACAGTTGCTACATTCTTAATCGTTGCTTTAAGTTCTTCTGAAAGTCCATAGGTACATCCCACGAAAAGGAGCACCTCTGCCTTCTCTTTATTCAGGTCTTTTATTTCCATGCCTTTTGCCCAGGAATTCCTCCTGCTGCGCGGCTGGATCCACACGTTATCGTAATTCCGCACACTGTCCACCAGCGGTTGATGATCGGGCAAGACACCTACCGCATTGATATACTGCTCACGCATCCACTTCATCATCTTGAGCACCTCGGCATCCCTGATCCCCTTATCCATGGCATCGCAGCCCCCGCACATGGTGCACTGAAAGAGGATATCCTTA
>CALJBY010000302.1 GCA_938024025.1 uncultured bacterium | reverse complement strand
ATACACTGGCGTTTGTTACCGGTATCGCCAAGGGAGAAATTCAGAACAAAACGCAAAGTAAAGTAATTAACCTCTTTGTCCCCACCACACCCAATCCAACCTCTGGATTTTATCTCATGGTTCCTGAATCGGATGTGATCGACCTTGATATGTCAGTGGAAGATGCCTTTAAACTTTTGATTTCCGGTGGGATGATCTCGGCGGACAGGAATCCTAACCCTTAGCATAATCTTTCCGAGCGCACATATTCCTTCCGGATCATCTTCATGTCTTCCCACACATCCCGTTTCCGTTGAGGGTTTCTCAGCAAGAAAGCAGGGTGAAAGGTTGCTATGAGCCTGCTGTTCCGATAGGGAATGAATTTTCCTCTTAAACGGGATATCCTCTCATCAGTTTCAAGCAGTGTCTGGGCGGCAAAGGTACCGAGCGCGCAGATGATCTTTGGCTTTATTGCATCGAGTTGTTTAATGAGAAAGGGTTCGCATGCCTTTATTTCATCGGGTTCAGGATTTCTGTTGTTAGGGGGACGACATTTGATGATATTGGCAATGTAAACTTCCTCACGGGTTAGATCAATAGAATTGATGATCTTGGTAAGGAGTTGACCGGCACGGCCTACAAAGGGCTTTCCCTGCACATCCTCTTCACCTCCGGGACCTTCACCGACAAAGACGAGTTGAGCGGCAGGATTCCCGGTACCGAAAACGATATGTCTGCGATGCTGATGCAGCTTACACCGTGTGCACTCTCCCAGCTCACTTCTGATGTTCTCAAGCTGTTGATCCTTATTGACGGTAGTGCGTTGGTGCTGGAGCGGCAATCCTAAAACCCCCTGCTCTTTTTGGGAAAGCAGAAAGTCCTGGAGAGAGGAGAGCACCTGGTGAAATTCCTGTTCAATCCGGTTGGGATGCTTCATCTATTTTTTCTCTTTACAGCACTGTCAGTGGCCTTTTTTTGTCCCGCGGTAGCTTTCTTTTCAGCTTTTACTGCTTTAATGGTATCGAGGATTTTATCTGCCAGTTCTGTTTTTTTTAAACGAGGTAGTGTTTCTACCTTTCCTTCGTAGTCTATGAGGGTTACCTCATTGCTGTCAGAACCAAATCCACCATCGTTTTGCAGCGCGTGATTTACTACTATGAGATCAAGGTTTTTTCTGTCCAATTTTGATTTAGCCTGGGATATGAGATTTTTTGTTTCTGCAGCAAATCCTACCAAAAACCTGCTTCCTTTATTTTTCCCCATTTTGTAAAGGATGTCAGGGTTTCTCTCTAGCTCGAGAGTAAGGGTTTTGTGCGTTTTTTTCACCTTTTCCCGAAAGCTTTTTTTAGGACGATAATCGGAAACAGCAGCAGCCTTGATAACGATACTGCACGACTTGTAGTGTTTCGATACAGCCTTGTCCATCTCAAAAGCATTGGTGACTCGGATGGTATGGATATGATCAAGAGGCATGAGGGTGGTAGGTCCCGTGACAAGCATTACTTCTGCTCCCCTTCTGTAGGAGGCTTCTGCCAGGGCATATCCCATTTTGCCTGAGGAGCGGTTGGTGAGCATTCTAATGGGATCTATAGGTTCGTGTGTGGGGCCTGCAGTGATGAGGATGCGTTCCCCGTGAAGATCTTTTGGTGTTAAGATATCTAACGTCTTGTCCACGATGTCTTCAATTTCAGCCAGTCTGCCCTTACCCTCATAACCGCAGGCAAGTTCCCCCGTTGAGGGGTCTACTATGGTAATAGTACGTTCTTTAAGTTTTTTTACGTTATCCTGGGTAATGGGGTTTTCCCACATCTTGGTATTCATAGCGGGAGCAATGAGTAGCGGGGCAGTAGTTGCCAGGGCAACCGTGGAAAGGAGGTCGTCCGCAAGACCAGAGGCAATTTTTGCAATTATATTTGCAGTGGCAGGTGCTATGATGAGAATGTCTGCTTTATCTGCCAAAGCGATATGGGAAATTTCCGGCTGGTAGTTACCAAAGAGGTCGGTGAAAACAGGATGACCGGAAATAGTCTGGAAGGTTAGCGGCGTGACAAAGTGCTGTGCATTTCTGGTCATGATTACATCTACTGCGGCATCACGTTTGCGGAACTGACGGACGAGGTCAGCTGCCTTATAGGCAGCAATACCCCCCGTTATACCCACAACGATCTGTTTTCCTTTAATCATTGTTTTTATTCCCTTTGGTTAATAAGGATACATGATCATACATACGAAATCCGAAAAGAAACAAAGGAGCCAGGAGGCAAGAAGAAATGCCTAAACTGAGCTAAATTGCCTAGACTGCCTAAATTAAAAACTTACACCACGAAGAGCACGAAGAAACACGAAGAAAAAAACAAGATGCATGATACAAGGTACAGGATTCATGATTGAGCAATCCCAATCACTCAATTCAAAATTCAAACATCAAATGTTCAAAACATTGAATTCCGCAATCCGCATTCCAAAATCCAAAATGTGATGACCCGTAACGTGCAACCTGTTACTCATCACTCCATTACTCCAACACTCCATTTTTTTTCTTCCCAATGCATTTATTCTCCTTCGAATTCTACGAGCGTGAATACCTGATAGTCTTTCAACTTCTCCCTTCCCTTGAGGTCGGGGAGATCAACAATGAAAGCACATTCCACTACGTCCCCACCCGCTTTTTCAATTATTTCACAGGCTGCTTTCATGGTTCCCCCGGTGGCAAGGAGGTCGTCAACGATCAGTACTCGGCTTCCTTGATTAACACTATCTTTGTGCATTTCGATAGCATCGTTGCCATATTCCAGCTCGTAATCCACGCGATAGGTTTCTGCAGGGAGCTTCCCCGGTTTTCGGATAGGGATGAAACCTGTGCCCAGCAGGTAAGCAATGACCCCGGCGATAATGAAACCCCGTGATTCTATACCGGCGACAACATCAAAAGACTGGTGTCGGTAGCGGTCTACCAGTGCGTCAATCGTTTCTTTAAAGGCATTAGCATCCTTGAGGAGAGTGGTTATGTCACGAAACATAATTCCCTTCATAGGGAAATGGGGTATGGTACGAATTGTTTTCTTGATGTTTTCCATTGTGTGTTCTCCTTATGTTGATTACAGCAAAAAGTATCCAGTGATAAAAATGATGTGGGCCATGGTCATAAAGGTAGTGATACCAGCTATAATTTCGATGCGAAGGTGGAACCGGCCTCCCTGATTTTAGAGAGCTTATCGAGATTTGTACCCGTATAATGCCTTTATTCGGATTGTGAAAGAGTAGATTCTTTATAGCGGTAATGAAGATTTACAGTCAAGAAAAAACTCTTTACCATGCATTTCACAAAAAACATTCTTGACATATATACTGTTCACCTATTAAATAGATAGTGACAGACAGTGTGAGGTGGACAAATTCAATGGAAAAAGAGACTAGCTTCAGAGAGGTCATGCTGTGGGTGCGATTAGCGATGACCTTTAATGTGCTCTACCATGAGATAAAAACGGAATTGAGCAAGGAACAATTAACCGTTCCACAACTTGATATTATCTCGTGTCTTGACCGTAGCAAAGGGCTTCCCTTAAGTGAATTGGCAGAGAGGCTATTGGTAACCGGTGGTAATATTACCGGCATTATTGATCGTCTTGAAAGGGATGGCTTTGTCTATCGAGAGAGGGATAAAAAAGATAGAAGGATTGTGAGGGCACTGTTAACGGAGAAGGGATTTGATCTCTATAAGTCCTTCCTTCCCCGCTATAAAGAGGTTATGCAGAGAATTAATGCTGGATTAACGGCTCCGGAAAGAAAACAGCTTCAACGGTTACTGAAGAAACTGGCACACAGTGTCCAGGACTTTCAAAAAAACGAAGCATCAGAATGATGTCATGACTGCTTACAATGAAGATAGGCCCTCATGTGCCTTTTTGAGAAACGTTTCTGCCTCACACTCCTTAAAAAGTTGTATGGCAGACGAGAAGCAGTCACGGGCCTTGGCCTTGTTTCCGGTGCTGCTGTGGAGTTTTCCTAATCCCAGGTGAGCCTGCCCCTCCATTCCCTTAGCACCTACCTTTTGTGCGGATGCAATTGCCTTCTTGAAGTGGGCTTCTGCATGCTGCCGAGCGAAAGGCAGGTTTTTAGCGAGAAAACCGATATTCTTCACTATGCTGGCAAAACTGGTTGGTGTTGCCCTGCGTGCCATGGCAGAAAAAAGTTCTCCGAAAATCAATTCCGAAAAGGTATAGCGCCAGGGGGCATTATGCTCCAGCCACTGCCTCTGCGCCCCCTTCAGCATCTTAAATCCCTGAGCAAACTTTCCCTCAGCAACCAGCACAACGCTTAAAAAACACTGGGCAGGTGTTCCGATATACTCGCACCCTGATCTTCGGGAAAAATCCAGAACCTCCTTAAGTGGCTGTTTTGCTTTCGTAAAGTCTCCATGGGAAACATAGCTCATACCAAGGCAGAGCCGCGGAAACTGTGTATAGAGAGGATCCGTCGATGTCTGTAAGGCCATTTTATTGCAACGGATAGCCGATGGAAAATCACCGGACATCATAGAGCTCCATGCAGTAAGGGTATGCCCCCAGGTAATACAACGAATGCTCGAAGTCATTTCGCCATGGTCAAGAAGTGTTTTCCCTAATGTGCGAATCTGTGAGCAGGCCCCCAACACCCAGCAGGCATATCCATCGGAATCCCACGAATGGTAGTTGGGGTAGTGTTCCCAATTTACATCGACGGACATCTGCCTGGCTTTTTCTCCGCAGTGAAGCGCTTCTTGTGGCAGGCCTAATTCGGCACTCGTCCAACCCAGCCAGGCATATGCGTGGCTGGTAATCTGTTTGTTACCTGTTTCTTCACCGTGTTTCAGAGCCTTTTGGAGATAGTGATAGGAATCATTAAACTTCTCAGCCGCCCAGAAACTTATCCCCAGACAAACGTAAAACATACCACGCCGTTCCTTATCATCCAGAGATTCGACGAGCGTGATGTATTGTGTAAGCAGTTTTCCCAGGTCTCTAAAGTTACCCCGAAAGTAAAAAACCGGTGTCCAGCTGTTGAGAAGTTGAATCAGCATGCTTTTGACTGCCTCCGTTTCGGGAACTTCACCGGTAAGCAGCTCGTAGGCTTCTTTATAGTATTGATGAGACTCCACAACGGCATATCTGTTGAGGCTCTTCTTGCCTGATTGCATGAGATATTCAACAGCTTTGAACCGAGATTTCCCGTTTTTAA
The DNA here is from genome assembly GCA_938024025.1 of uncultured bacterium. GTDB lineage: Bacteria > Desulfobacterota > WTBG01 > WTBG01 > WTBG01 > CALJBY01. The sequence continues at coordinate 3,985 of CALJBY010000302.1, read as the reverse complement.
AGTGGAAGGCCAGGGTTTCAAATAACTCAGGCAACCGTTCCGGGAAGAGTTCTCCCATTACATGACCGATCCGCTCATGGATTTCCTGACGTTCTTTTTTAAGAAGACTGTTGTACATTACCTCCTGGATGAGGGCATGTTTAAAACCGTATTCCAGGACCGGCAGGGGAGACTTTAATCTAATAAGGTCAAGCCGTTCAAGCTCATCTAAAGAGCTCCTAAGGTGCTTTTCACGGTCGGTTATTTTCCCAAGGATTGCATAGGGAAAAGACTTGCCGATAACTGAGGCCTCCTGGAGGATGCGCTTCATTGTTGGTTCCAGGCGGTCAATCCTCGCCGCTATGACACCGCTTACGGTAAGGGGTATGTCAGACTTGCGTATTGTCCTGGTGAGTTTCCAGCTCCCATTGGAGCGGATCAAAATCCCTGATTCAGCTAAAGCATTTATTATCTCTTCCACATAGAAGGGGTTTCCTTCAATCCTTTCCTCAAGGAAATGCTCCAAATCGGATGGAATGGCGGTGGTCTTAAGGAGAGAGTAGAGCATTGCCTTGATTTTTTCTGATGAGAGATCGTGAAGTGTGATTTCCTGATAGAGCGTATTTGCGCCAAGTATTTCTCTGCCTCCGTTAAGAGGGAAGGTTGGTCTGGAGGTACAAATGAAGAGAACAGTATTGGAGAGGTCCGCAATGATGGCGCGAAAGAGTTCCCGTGATGATGGGTCAGCCCAGTGGAGGTCTTCAAATAATAGTACCGTTGGTTTCCACTTTGCAAGAGCTCCAATAACGGACTTGATTGCTTCGTGTAGACGGGATTTACACAACTCAGGGTCGAGGTTATGTGTCTCGGGATAACTGATTGCATAGAGACTCCCTACATAAGGAACAATATGCTCTTTTTTCCCGACGAGTGATTCTACACGTGATTCAACCTTTTCCCGTATTATTTGGGGAGTATCACTTTCTTCAACCTGGAAGACTTGATTCAGTAGATCTCTAAAAGGAGCATAAGAGATGTTCTGGGCATAGGCGTAGGCATATCCTTCCTGCCATGCAATCTCTTTTTGTTCCAGAGAGGCCTTAAACTCCTCAACAAGTCTACTTTTACCCGTACCGGTATCACCACAAATTGAGATAAGAGAACCTTTTCCCTTCCTGAGCTGTTCTACTGCTTTTGCAAATATAGCCATCTCTTTTTCACGACCGATCAATGCTGCCCGCAAACCCTGGGTACGGTGTACCTTGCACGGACGTTCCTTTAGAGCCACAACTTTATAACTTATAATAGCTGCTGTTTTGCCTTTAACTTTTCTGGGCCCCAGAGCGGTGAAGATGAAATATCCTTTGGTTTGTTGATAGGTGACTGCATCTACCAGGATTTCACCCGCCCCGGCACAGCCTTCGAGTCGTGAAGCCAGGTTAATGGTGTCGCCTGAAATTCCATACGTTCCCCTCTTGGGGTTTACTGAAGCCGTCACTACGAGACCGGTACTGATACCGGAGTGCATCAAGAGCTTCCTGCCAACTTTCTTTTCCCATTGAGGACTTATGGTGGAAACCACATCGTGAATCTGTAAGGCCGCATAAACGGCTCTAGCGGGATCATCCTCATGTGCCTTTGGTGTGCCGAAAATGACCATCACTGCATCACCAATGAACTTTTCAATAAATCCTTCGTAAGTGGTTATTACCTGAGCAATTTCTCCGAACAGACGGTTCATGATTTCATTGACCTCCTCAGGGTCAAGTCTTTCCGCAAGAGCAGTGTACCCAGAGAGGTCGGAGAAGAGTATGGTAACGTATTTTCTCTCACTTTTTGGTGCCTTCGTTTCGACCGGTACGGCTTTTTCTAAGAGCAGGCCACACTCACCACAGAAGTTGTCTTGCAGAAGGTTTCTCGATCCACAGTGGCGGCATGTCAAAAGAAGGTGCATACCGCATGCACGGCAAAACTTTTTCCCTTCAGGGTTTGCTGCCTGGCAGTGGGGGCATTTCATTGCCGCTGTCCTCTGGTTGCATCGAGGGGGATGCAGGGTGGGAAGTGTACTGGGTTTATGAAAAAAAGCTGCGCTGCTCCTCTCTATCAATGCAAGAGCTGTTCCTCTCTTATGACGGGGACTATGGAAGGGCTTTACCATGGATAATTATCCCGGTTGTCTGGTGGTGACTAGGTCAAAAGCAAACGGGTGATGAGCAAAAAAATAGTTGATTTTTAGGGATAATTAGTATACTTTACCTATAATTAATTTATATATAAAATGTTCTTATTTTGCACAAGAGGTTACAATGAAAGATATCTCCTCAAGATTCGCAGCCTTTGTTATCAGGTGGAGATTTTTATTTATCTTATTATCCAGTGTGCTTACCCTCTTTTTTATCTTCTGCTTGAGAAACCTTTCTATTCAGACCAGCCTCGGTGACCTCGCTCCTCAGAAACACCCTTATATGGAAGTACAAAAGCAACTGATGGATATTTTCGGTGGCTTAAACCAGGTATCGATTGGACTGGTGGTTAAGGAAGGTGACATTTTCACTAAAGATACCCTGGATAAGGTAGTGGGCATTACCAAGAAGCTGTATTTGCTGGAAGGGGTGAATCCGGGAAGAATCGTTTCACTTTCTGCTCGCAAGATCAAAAATACCCGTGCCTATGAAGATGGTTTTGAAGTAAACCGTCTCATGCGCCATTCCCCTGAAAATCCTGCTGAAATGGAAGGGCTTAAAGAGAGCATTATTAGAAATCCCATGTACTATGGTCCCCTGGTTTCCAAAGACCTCAAGGCAACGCAGATTATGGTTGACTTTGAGCAGGAAGTAACCTCCAGAAGAATCTTCAGGGAACTCGAAGAGATTATTGCATCTGAGAGAGACAGTAACACAGATATCTATATTGCGGGCAGGCCTATCTTAGAGGGATGGATGGACTACTATCTCCCGAAAATGGGATGGATATTTGCTGCTACAGGTTTAATCATGGTTTTTCTTCTCTACTGTGCCTTCCGGTCCAAGCGCGGGATTATCCTGCCCTTTCTTTCTGCATCCATGGCGACTATCTGGGGACTTGGTATCACCACGCTTTTAGGGTATCATATGGATCCCGCGACTATCCTGGCTCCCTTTTTCATCCTGTCCCTGGGCATCAGTCACTCTGTCCAGTTTATCAAACGGTATTACGAGGCAATCAAGCAAAATCCACTGGATCGAAGATTGGCCGCACAGGAAGCATTGTCACACCTCTTTATTCCGGCGCTGGTCTCTCTGGTGACGGACGGCATCGGATTTATTTCACTCTTTATTGTTCCCCTGGCTGCAATCAAGAGTATGGCACTGGCATCAGGGATCGGTGTTTTGAGCATTTTCTTTACCACCGTCACCTTTATACCCCCGGTTCTCTCCTATCTTCCTAAACCCAAACGGTTAGAGGTTGAGAGAGAGGAACGACCCAATATGCTCGATTCCTTGCTCACCCGGATTGCTTCTCTCATTCACAGGCCTGCATTACGGTGGACCACCTTTTGTGTTTTCATCCTCCTGGCTGCCATGGGTATGATCGGTGCATCCCAACTGGTGGTAGGGGATAATGAACCGGGCTCTGCCACACTCTATCCGGATTCTCCCTGCAATAGTGCAGAGAGAATTATCAATGACAAATTCACGGGAACCAACCCTTATTTTATTATGGTTGCAGGTGAGGGTGAGGAGTCCTTAATCAGCAGCGAAGTGTTAAAAGAGATGGAGTCCCTTCAAAACTATCTCCTGACAAATGTTCCCGAAGCGGGCTATGCCCTCTCCCTTGCCGACTATATCAAGGGACTTAACATGGTAATGTTTGGGGGTAATCCCAGCTATTTCACCATTCCCGATAAGAACGGCACGATTGCGGAATACCTCTTCCTCTATTCAATTTCTGGATTTCCCGGGGATTTTGATCCCGTGGTGAGCCCCAATTTTCAGTATGCCAACATTAAGGTTGATTTCAAAGACCA
>CALJBY010000301.1 GCA_938024025.1 uncultured bacterium | reverse complement strand
CCGGTGGACAAACTCAAACCCGTTATCCTCTACAAGGAAGACAGAACAGACCTTCGTGTTCACCAATTCCTGAAACTTGGCCAGTCCTTTTTCAAGGATATAGTGAACATCATAAGACAACACCATTTCTGAATGAAAGTGACTTAATCGCTCGAGCTTATTTTGAATCCCAATAAGGGCACTGTTTGATTCCTCTAAAAAACGTAATTTTTCAATAGTCGATCCGAATTCATTTGGTGTTTGCTGCTCTTCCTGTTCATCCACAATGTTCATTACGTCCGACATGTCCACCTCATGATTCCAAAATGGAAACACTTTCTCTAAAGAGTTTTTCAATTCTCGTTACGATGTAGTCAAGTCTGCTCAGATCAATATCTAATATATCCCATGCTTTCGTATTTGCAACAGGCACTTTCTTCTCGCCTCCTGAACCCAAGCCAAGGGCAATACAGATAATGTCCCCAATATGTACGGCAGCTATCTCCTTGGTGATCCTCGCAGAACTATCTGACAAGTGATGGTGAGCTATCATTTCAATAGTGCCCTGGGATAAACTCCACCGGGCAGCCAATTCTCTCCCCGTATAACTATGATCATAACCCAGTATCTTTTTTTCCGATTCAATCATCGGCACTTCATTTTCCTGAACATCAGCGATCACAGCGGTAAAGGCTTCATCCAGATAAATGGCATGAATTAATTTACCCACATCATGGAGTAAGCCTCCGGAAAAAATATCGTCAGGGCTTCCCAGGTGAGCAGTTTCGGCCAATACCTTTGCCGCAATGGCACACCCGACAGAATGTTCCCAGAACTTCTTCATATCAAATGCCTCGGCTGACTTGAATTCCTGAAACATTTGTAATGTTGAGGTGGCCAGCACCAGGTTCTTCACCTGGTTTAAGCCCAGAAGAACAATAGCATGCTTTAGACTCCCGATTTTATGGGGTAAACCATAGAAGGCGGAATTGACAAGCCGCAGCACCTTAACGGCTATAGCCTGGTCTTCCGCAATAATGTTACCAACAGTCTGAACTGTTGTGTTCGGTGCCTGGAGGAGACGCGTAAGCTTCGTATAAATGATAGGCAAAGTCGGTAATCTGTCAACCCGGCGAATTATTCTATCAATTTGATTCGGTTTCATCGCTGTTTCCAATAGTTGCTTCCGCTGCACATTTCACTTTGGACTTTTTAACGATCCCGTAAAGTCGTTCCATGAACGGATTATCGGTAAAATCGAAGAATTGTTCTTTAACCTCTTTCTCGATTGATGCTATGATGTCAGGATTGAGAATATCCTTATCTTTCCCTTCCACCACGTCTCCATCATTTCCTTCAATATCTACCTCGGTTATCCCCCAGGATTTAAGGAGCATAATAGTCTTGTCAGTCAGCTTATCCCCCGGTTTTAACATGACATTCCCATGTTTATTGCTGACTTCGCTCAGCAACACCATCCCGTCTTCAACATCATTGAGATTTATTCTACTCATGCTGATACCTTACCTCTACGCTAGAGAATTAAACGGTATAGGTTTCTTCGGCATATTCTCTTAATTCATTAACAAAAAGATACTATTTCTCTTTCTTTTGTTATAGCTTAAAGAATAGTAGGTTCCTGCAAACGCTGGCACCGTAAACCACAGAGAACACAGAGGAAATAAAAACTAAAGAAATCTGGAGTCAGGAGTCAAAATTCAGAATAAATACTGGAGTGATGGGGAATAGCGGATGATGCAGAGAGCAAAGCGTAGTGTCTCATCTTGCAACGTGCAATGCGTAACCTGCAATTAACTCTTTAGTTATATGCTGACTCCTCTCTTCTGAATTCTTTATTGGGTAGTTTTTCTTCGTGCTCTTCGTGGTCGAATTTTAGGCATTTGAATTCGCTCTGGTTCAGTTTTTGGAATACTTCTTCTTAAGAAAGGAGAACATAATGAAGAATGGAATACAAGAGTTCATGACACAGGTAGCACAAAAGGCAGGCAGTACCCTCATGGACGCTTTTCAGTTTGACCAGGAACTGATAACAGCACGGAGCACCGCCAAAGAGGCTGCCACTGAATACGATAAGCAGGTGGATCAACTCATTATCGAAGAAATCAGAAAAACCTATCCTCATCACAGCCTTCTGACCGAGGAAAGCGGTTATCATGCGGCAGACCCTGATTGGCTTTGGATTATAGATTCTCTCGATGGAACGGGAAACTTTGCCAGTCACAACCCTTTCTTCGCCGTCTGTCTTGCCCTCGTCTACCAGGGGGAACTCACCTGTGGCGTCATATACGCCCCCGCCCTCAATGAATTCTATTCGGCAGAAAAAGGAAAGGGCTCTTATTTAAATCAAAAAAGAATCCACGTTTCAACCAGAGGGGCACTGAAGGAAAGTTATCTTTTCTACTGCGAAGGCGGGGATACCAACCGGCAAAGAACCGGAACCATTTTACATGCTGTCTATCCTACGGTTACCGACATTCGCAAGCTCGGCTCTGCAGGCCTTGAAACAGCATGGGTGGCAACAGGTCGCGGTGAAGCCTATTTTACTACCACAATTGAGCCCTGGGACGTTGCACCCGGTGTTTTACTGGTTACGGAAGCAGGCGGACAGGTAACCGATTTCACCGGGATGCCATGGAGGCAGAAACGGGGAGATTTCGTGTTTTCGAATGGAAGAGTCCACTCCGGTCTTTTAGAGTTGCTGCAGACGAAATGATCCTCTCAGGACGATTGACGGGCTTTTTCTATCTCTTCAACTAAGCGTATTCCCACATGATATGCTTCATCGAACTTTTCAGAAATTGTTTCCTCGGACATATTTTCTACACCGCCGACATACAGTTTGTCCACGATCTCTATCTGTTCAATCATTAAATGCCCTCCCATCGTCTCAAAGCAGGGATCTCCCATGACCTCCCGATATTCATCAGGACAATTTGCAGTAACAATCATAGAAGCCTTCTTGTGAAAATGTGCCGGAGAACGGGCTTCACCTATTTTCGCGTAAGCATCCTTCGGCCTGTAGGTGAGGGCAATCTTTCTCTCCAGAAACCGCTTCATGAGTGCAGTAATAGACCCGTCATAATTAGGGCTTGCAAATATATAACCATCAGCCTTGACGTACTCTTCAAGTATGGAGGACATTTCATCGTCCAGGGGGCACTCCCCGATCGGCAGTTCAGGTTTTTTGTGTACGCAGTTACAGCATCCCATGCAAAATTTGATATTACACTGGATGAGCTCGAAGAGTTTCGTTTGGGCTTTCTTACTCTCAGCCCCTTTAAGAACCCTCCTCAGAAGATTACTGTTCATACCGTTAACCCGCGGACTCCCTAAAAACCCTACTATGACCATAATCGCGCCCTTTTCCTATAGGTTTTCCCAGTGAAGCACTATGACGGCAAATAGACAGTCATCAAGGGATGGACCCCTACCGTTCTTCCTGGAACAACCCTCCTATGTTATGTGCCCAGAAGAGGCCCAGCGGGGTCAGGGTAAAGGAATCCTGGCTGTCCTCGATGAGACTGTTATGAGCCAGGTGAGCTAAAACACTTTTATACTTCTCATTAATAGCAACCCCATAGTGTTCACCTAACCGCTTCTTATCCACCTGTTTGCCAAACAGAATCTCTTCTGAGAT
>CALJBY010000300.1 GCA_938024025.1 uncultured bacterium | reverse complement strand
GCAGATTTTTTTGCGGTTATCTCTGCCCCCTGGGAACACTCCTCGATCTCTTCAGTAAACGATTGACAAATAATAGACCCCGTTTTGTAGAACAGTTACGGGGGATAAAATTTTACCTGCTTATCGGGCTAACGGTTGCTGCCCTCTGTGGTGCTAATGCGCTCTACCTCTTTGATCCCATCGTTATCCTCACCCGAACCGCTACCATCCTCTTGTACCCCCTCTCTATCTTCCTCGCAAATCTTTCTCTCGATTGGCTGCGCCCCTTAGCTGATGCCCGGGGTTGGATCGCACTCACCTACCTCCACTATGATCAGCCGTTTTTTTCTATGAGTCTTATAACGGGGATAATCTTTATTACGATACTCCTGCTTAATTGTATCACGCCAAGATTCTGGTGCAGATATCTTTGTCCTCTCGGTGCCCTCCTCGCTTTGTTCTCACGCTTCGGCATGTTTAAAAGGATCGTTAACAACCGCTGTACCTCTTGCATGAAGTGCCAGGAAATGTGTCCCATGGGTGCAATCACTGACGACCCACAAAAGGTACAGGCAAGTGAGTGTCTGCAGTGCAGAACCTGCAGGATTATCTGTCCCAAAGACGCAATAGCTTTTAGAGCGATCTATTCTCCCTTTCACGAAGATGCACAGAGAACAGTGGATATAACCCGCCGGGGATTCTTCTATGCCCTCTCAGGTGGAAGCATAACAAGTTTTTTTCTTTTTAATGATCCCGCCAAAAAGAAGCTCAGCGATACACTTGTCCGGCCTCCCGGTGCTGTTCCCGAGGAAGCCTTCCTCAACACCTGTATTCGCTGCTCGGAGTGCATGAAAGTTTGTATTACCAACACGCTGCAGCCCAGCCTGTTTGAGGGTGGCCTTGAAGGGTTATGGACCCCCCGGGCAAACCTGCGCTTTGCCGCCTGTGAGCAAACCTGTAATCTCTGTGGAAAAGCCTGCCCTACACAGGCCATCCGTGATCTGGACCTTGAGGAGAAGAAGCACGCGAAAATAGGTACGGCGGTTATTCTCAAAGAAAAGTGTTTAGTATGGGAACAAGACAGGTCCTGCCTGATCTGCGATGAGCAGTGCCCCTATAATGCCATTGTGTTCAAGGTGGTCGATGGATTTCGAAGACCATTTGTGCTGGAAAACAAGTGCAATGGGTGCGGTTTTTGTGAGCATAAGTGCCCGATAGAAGGAGAGGCGGCCATTGTAGTAAGACCCCTGGGAGAAGTGCGGCTCAAGGAAGGCTCGTATGTTGAAGAAGCCCGGATAACTGAGCTTGAACTCACAGCGGATGCGGGGTACGATCAATTCCTCTTTGAAACTGATGAGTAACTACCTGCCTTCTTAGCAGGCAACTGCTTGTGAGGGCCTTTAACCGAGATAATCACCAAAACGACTATCATTTCCTTGTGCTATCCCGGACGCAGTCCGGGAAAAAGGAACTGCTTACCCTTCCTGGAGCATGGTTACGGTTGGAGATGTTACCGGCTCATCGGTACCGATAAACTGAATGGACCGTTCTCTTGTAAGGATGGCAGGATAAACAATCCAGTCACCATTGACTGCCTGCGTGCCAACTTTAGTAGCCGTCTCCTGCGCAAACCCGAGGCTAAAAAGGTTTATACCACCCGCCGTCAGACTTCCGCCTAAGGCATAAATCATTTTTGACACAAAATAGGGTGCACTTGCTACGGCAGATGAAACAATGAGGCCACCTTGTGTCGCTTTTGAATGCTCTTCAAACGACTTTGCGCCACTCTGCCCAGAAGAAAGAAGGAGCAGAACGGTCACGGACAAGCTATACACAAGCAGTTTTTTAGATTTCATAGCGTACTCCTCTGGTAGAAAGCTAGTGTTCAGACCTTTAAACCATCTCAGGTAAGGGGAAGATCCGTTAAGGAACTTCACCCTGAGCCACCCAATCCTGCATACAATATCCTTCAAGAGGTCATCAGCCTGCTCTTTTACTATGGTACAGGTTTACACCACTGTTCGTCAACCGTTTTTATTGCTCATCGGAACAACAGAAGCAGAGAACACCAAACGACAGCAGGTTTTCTGCTTGACAATAAGAAAATATATGTTAGTTAGTGTAGCTACTTATTTTCCCGGTGCGCTCTCATGGGTTCACGAGCGGCAAGGAACAGCAAGGAATTACAGCACGTCTAAGGTTCGACACATGAATTACAAGGATACGCTCAATCTACCCCAAACCGATTTTCCCATGAAGGCCAACCTTATACGAAGGGAGCCTGAAATCCTGAAAGAGTGGGAGGAAACGGATATCTATGGAAAAATCAAAGCGTCTACCCTGAACCGGAAAAAGTTCATCCTCCATGATGGTCCTCCCTACGCCAATGGACATATCCATCTCGGCACCGCCTTAAACAAAATCTTGAAGGACATGATCATTAAGTCCAAGACCATGGCAGGCTATAGAAGTGGCTATGTGCCGGGATGGGACTGTCATGGCCTTCCCATAGAACATCAGGTCGATAAAGAGCTGGGGGCAAAAAAGCAATCGGTTTCGATCCCAGAGAAGAGGGAACTCTGCCGTCAGTATGCTCAGAGCTTTGTGGACATCCAGAGAAAAGAATTTAAACGGCTCGGTGTATTCGGAGAATGGGAACACCCCTATCTGACCATGAACAAGAGCTATGTGGCGACAATTGTAAGGGAATTCGGTAAGTTTGCCGCCACCAACAGCATCTACAAGAGGAAAAGGCCGATCCAGTGGTGTGCCTCCTGCCGGACTGCTCTAGCAGAAGCGGAAGTGGAATACAAAGATGCATCCTCTCCTTCCATTTATGTCAAGTTTCCCGTGCTTTCAAACGTGGGTGAAAAGATATCTGCGCTCAAAGGCAAAACGGTATCTGTCGTCATTTGGACAACGACTCCCTGGACGCTTCCCGCAAATCTTGCTATCAGCTTCCATCCCGACTTTACCTATGCGGCAGTGGAGGTAGAGGACGAAGTCTACATCATTGCTGAAGGGTTACTCCCGAAAACCCTGGCGGCATTGGACATCGAGCAGTACCAGATTCTCGACACCTTCCCCGGAGCACTCCTTGAAGGACTTACCTGCCGTCATCCCTTCATCGACCGGGATTCCCTGCTCATAGTAGGCGACCACGTTACCCTGGAAGCAGGAACGGGTTGCGTTCACACCGCGCCGGGACACGGACAGGAAGACTACGAAGCAGGACTCAGATACAACCTTGACATCTATACCCCCGTAGATGACGACGGCAAATTTACCCCAGACGTGGACTTTTTTGCAGGTATGTTTGTATTTAAAGCCAACACCGCCGTCAATCAAAAACTCAAAGAAGTCAACGCACTGTTGAAAGAAGAGACCGTCACCCATTCCTACCCCCACTGCTGGAGGTGCAAGAACCCCATCGTTTTTCGAGCTACCGAACAGTGGTTTATTTCTATGGATAGTAACAACCTCAGGGATAAAGCGCTCAAAGAAATTATGAAGGTTACCTGGATACCACCCTGGGGGAAAGAGAGGATTTACGGGATGGTGGAAAATCGACCCGACTGGTGTATTTCACGTCAGCGGTCCTGGGGAGTGCCCATTCCTGTATTTTACTGTAAACAGTGTAACCACACCGTGGTAAACCAGGAGATCATTGAACACGTTGCAAATGCTTTTGAACAACAGGGTGTTGATCTCTGGTTCTCTGAAGATGCCTCCCGTCTCTTACCCCCCCATACCTGCTGCCCCCAGTGTGGCGATAGTCACTTCGAGAAGGAAAAGGACATACTCGATGTATGGTTCGATTCAGGTGTCAGCTATGCAGCTGTGTTAGAAAAAACAGAGTCCCTTTCCTACCCGGCTGACCTCTACCTGGAGGGAAATGATCAGCACCGGGGGTGGTTTCACAGTTCCCTTCTTACCTCGGTAGAAACACGAAATCAGGCACCGTACCGGTCGGTCTTAACCCATGGCTTTGTTGTCGACGGTAAGGGTGAAAAAATGGCCAAGTCCAAGGGAAATGTAATAGCACCGGAGAAGGTGATCAACGCCTACGGGGTTGAAGTGCTTCGACTGTGGGTTGCATCAGAGGACTACAGAGAAGATATCAGAATTTCAGATGAAATCCTAAAGCGGCTTTCCGAATCATATCGAAAGATCAGAAATACCTCCCGTTTTCTCCTGGGAAACCTCCATGACTTTGATCCCGGCAGCCACAAAGAAGCCTATCACGATTTAGCAGAGATTGATCGCTGGGCACTCCATAAGCTCTACCATCTTACCGCCAAAGTACTCCAGGCCTATTCATCTTTTGAGTTCCATACTATCTATCATCTGTTACACAACTTCTGTGTCACTGATATGAGTGCCATTTATCTTGATATCTTAAAAGACAAGCTCTACTGCTCCTCCACTGACTGTCCTTCACGGAAAGCAAGTCAAACCACCTTTTACTCCATTCTCACCACACTGACAAAACTGATGGCCCCCATTTTACCATTTACCGCTGAAGAGTTGTGGAAATACCTCCCTCCTGAAAGAGAGCGGGAGGAAAGTGTGCACCTTGCAAGCTTCCCCGAACTTGATCCCGCATACTCCAATCCGCAGCTCCATGAAAAGTGGCAAAGACTCTTTCAGGTAAGAACACTGGTTTTAAAAGTGCTCGAAGAAAAACGCGCAGAAAAGGTCATCGGGAACTCATTGGAGGCAGAAGTGACACTCGAAGCTCCTGATCCCTTATTCCACTTTCTTAAAGACTGCCAGGAACTATTGGAAGACCTCTTCATCGTCTCAAAAGTTACTCTGGCTAAGCAGTCTCAGGACACCGACCTTGACCTTGATGCCGCTCTGGAAAGCCTTCACCTTACCGTCTCAAGAACCGCCGCCGACAAGTGCGAACGGTGCTGGAAATACAGTGAGAGCGTGGGCCACGATCAGGACCGTCCAACACTGTGCCACCGGTGTGCACAAGTCATCAAACAATCATAGCCGAATTATCATGGAAGCACTGAGAAACAGGAAGTACCTCATTAGTACCATTGTAGCACTGATCGTCATTACTATTGACCAATATACAAAATACCTGATCATACAATCCTTTGCGCTCCATCACTCCTTAACGGTCATAAAGAACTTTTTTGACCTCGTTCACACCAGAAACAGAGGTATAGCCTTTGGTCTCTTTTCAGAGCAGGGAAGTGGAACACAAACAATTGTACTTATCGTCACATCGTTAATTGCCATATCATTTATCTTTTATTTATTGAGCAGTGTAAAAGACAAGCTGCTCTATCCAACCATCACCCTTTCCCTTATTCTCGGTGGTGCCATTGGAAATCTCATAGATAGAATACGATGGGGAGAGGTCGTCGATTTTCTTGATCTCCATTGGTATCATTATCACTGGCCAGCTTTTAACGCTGCTGACGCTGCTATATCCACCGGATTAGTCTTACTCGTTATCGGATTACTAACAAAAAAGTTTCCGTCACCGTAGCGGTTCACCAGAAAGCGAATAAAACCTTTCAAACGGACGAGGCAGTTTTTTCCTTCCATGATCGACACTGCACGCACAACGTAAACGGGTGCTCTACGTTCTTTGTGCTGCAGTAGTTATGAGGTGTTATGTTCCCAGACTTATTGACAATAGGTACCTTTACCATTCACACCTACGGTGTGTGCATCGCACTGGGAGCGCTGTTGGGAATACTGCTGATATCACATGATGCCAAGAAACAAAACTACGACCAACAGCAGATACTTGACCTCGCTTTTTACCTCCTCATTGCTGCGATTATAGGATCTCGCGTTTTCTATATCCTGCTCAATCCACACTACTACTGGCAATACCCTTTTGAGATGGTAATGATTTGGCGTGGTGGTTTAGTCTTCTATGGTGGTTTTCTCTTTGCTTTTGCCACCTGCTTTGTATACCTTAAGCGACGACACTTACCCTTCTTAAAAACGTGTGATCTCCTGGCGCCGGGTTTAGCTCTCGGGGAGGTTTTCGGACGGATCGGATGTTTTTTTGCAGGTTGCTGTTACGGGAATGCAGCCATGCTCCCCTGGTCAGTTGTCTTTAACCACCCCCACAGTCTGGCTAAAGTAGGCATACCCCTTCACCCTACCCAGCTCTACGCGTCACTCAAGGCACTGATTGTTTTTGTCATACTGATAAGCTTCAGAAAGTATAAGAGAGGAGACGGCCAAATCATCTGGCTCTATACCCTTCTCTATGCAATCGGACGGCTCATTATTGAGCCGTTCAGAGGAGATGAGAGAGGGCTGCTCATTTTCGG
>CALJBY010000299.1 GCA_938024025.1 uncultured bacterium | reverse complement strand
CGGGCATGTGCCATCTGCACATCTTTTTCTAAAGCACCGGTAACGCCTTTAGCAATGTCAGCAGCATGGGCTGCGATTTTTGAGGCAATGACACCAACTTTCACATCTTCTATAGTAGGAAGCCGTAAATGTTCAGACGGTGTAACGTAACAGAGAAAGTCAGCCCCGGCAGAGGCAGCAAGGGCACCGCCTATGGCTGAGGTGATGTGGTCATAACCGGGCGCAATATCAGTTACCAGCGGCCCCAGCACGTAAAAAGGTGCTCCGTGACAGAGCTGCTTCTGCAGTTGAACATTGGTTACAATCTGGTTCAGGGGAACATGTCCCGGCCCTTCAATCATAACCTGAACATCACGAGCCTGTGCCCGCTCGGCCAGTTCTCCCAGAATGATCAGCTCCTGGACTTGTCCCCTGTCAGTTGCATCCGCTAAACAGCCGGGCCGGAGCCCATCTCCCAGGCTTAAGGTCAGATCATAGGCATGGGCAATGTCGAGTAATCTATCATAGTGCTCGTAGAGGGGATTTTCCTTTTTATTATAGGCCATCCACTCAACAGTGAATGCTCCTCCCCGGCTGACCACATTCATCAATCTCCCTTCCCGCTTAATCCGCAGTGCCGACTCACGAGTCAATCCACAGTGGACCGTGATAAAATCAACCCCATCTTCAGCCTGCTTTTCAATAACCTTGAAGAGCACCTCCACAGACATGGTGACCATTGCCTGATTACTTCGCACGGTTTCAACTACGGCCTGATAAATGGGCACTGTCCCAATAGCCACTGTTGATGCTTTGATAATGGCACTTCTGATTTCATCTAAAGGCCCTCCCGTACTCAAGTCCATTACCGTGTCCGCACCTGCTTCAATGCTTATGGCAAGTTTTTGTAACTCTTCCTCTATGTCGTGATGGTCTTTTGAGGTGCCAATGTTAGCATTTATTTTGGTTCGTAGCCCCTTACCAATGCCAAGGGGAGCAATGGCTGCATGGTTTTTATTGCGGGGAATAATGATATGGCCTGCCGCCATCCCATCTACGATCACTTGAGAATCAAGGTGTTCAGAAGAAGCTACTTCCTCCATCTCCCTGGTGGTCACACCTTTTCGTGCTTGCTCGAGCTGATTTGCCATCTTCGTTTAATCCTCAGTTAGCTATTTGTACTACCTTATCCGCAACGTCAGAAGGATGCTTACCAATGACGCGTACCATTGGCTCCTTACCGTTATCTCCCCGGTCGTAAATGATATCGGGGATAACCCGTTTTTTTCTGAGGAGATGCTCTATTCCCCAGCTGAGACTTGCACCTTCCCGTGTTTTAATCTGCTGGGGTTCATCCCGGCGGTCAAATTGAGCACAGGTGAAGTGCAACGTACGGCATTTTCTTATAATTGCTGATGAGTACTTTATATTCATCGCAGAGCGGAAGTCACAAGAGTGGTTCATCACCGTAAGGATAATTTGCGCTACGTGGCGCGAGGCCCCTGCCAGGGGTGACGCAACGGTAGCTATAGATCTGTTGAGCTTTACAATCCTTCCGGGGAAGGCTACTACATCATCTACACGAGTGGCCCGGGGGAGTGCATAACCCAGGTTGGATTGTACTTCAGGGATAAGGTGACCGATGTTTCCCTCGCTGAGTATGTCTAAGGCACGTTTTAGTTCATCGCCACAGTTACGCAGTTCCTGATGACGTTCGAATGCAGCGTAGGGATTAAGCGGACCAAACCCTTTCCCTAAATCTAAAGAGAATCGGATCGCCGTGGTAATAAAGTCTTTCGCGTTCTTCACTGCTGCAATGAGGGGAACCCCCTTCCCTATTTCCGTAGCTACTGCGGCCGAAAACGTGCAGCCGGTTCCATGGGTATTGCTGGTGGTAATCCGTTCAGCCTCGAACTCGTAGAAATCACTGCCATCATAAAGGATATCGATGGGTTTCCCCGTGAGGTGTCCTCCCTTGACAAGGACGTTTTGGGCTCCCATCTGGTGTAGTATGCGTGCAGCCTCTTTCATCTGCCCCCTTTTTTCAACACGCTTCCCCGTGAGCATGGAAGCCTCATACAGGTTGGGCGTTACAAGAAAAGCCAAAGGAATAAGTGCTTTTTTAAGAGAAGGGTAAGCATCCTTAGACAGAAGCGGCACCTTACTTGTTGCTACCATCACAGGGTCAACAACGACCCTGACACGCTGCCGGGATCGCAGTTTACGAGAGACCATTTCCACTACGGGAGAATCAACAAGCATCCCTGTTTTAACAGCATCAACCCCTATATCCGAAAACACCGCATCGATCTGACTGGCAATAAAGGATACCGGTACTTTTTGAATCTTTGTAATACCTTTTGTATTCTGCGCGGTCAGGGCGGTGACGGCACTCATACCAAACCCACCCAAAAGGGTAATGGCTTTTAAATCAGCTTGTATCCCTGCCCCGCCCCCTGAATCGGAGGCAGCAATGGTTAAGATTCTTTTCATTAAAAACCTTAGGACGTATCAGGAAAGAAAAAAAGCCAAAGGGCTTTTTTGTGGGTTGATTTTCTTGGCGGTAGCATCCCTAACAGTTTTTATAAATGTACCAGAGATTCCACTTTTGTCAAGACTTTTATCTTTCTGAATTTTAACCCAGATTTTGCAGTAGTTGTCGTAGCGAGGCGCAGAAAACCGCAGCGAAACGTGCAGCTGGAGTGATTTTGCAACGAAGGCATATCCATAGATATGTTGAGGAGCAAAATCGTGAAGCAAGCGTTGCAGCAAGGATTTGAAAGCACTAACGTGCTTTGCGGAAGATTAATTTGATATTAATATACATGACTTTTGGCTGCGCCTCCAAGTCATGAACCGGACAAGCCGCAGTAGATTGCTATTGCAAATTCTGGGTTAAATTACTTTATCTTGCGTGGAGCAACGGTTTATGCTATAGAAAAACCACAGGGGACGTTTTCCTTCATGGAGAAATACCACATTGTGAAAGGTACGCTTTGGAAACACTTGGTGACTATTTAAAAAATAAAAGAGAAGCTCAAAACATAACACTCGAGGAAGTTGCTCAGGCAACGAGGATACGCAGGACAATTCTCGAGGCCATTGAAAATAATCACTATGACCTTATTCCTCCTAAAGTTTTTACACAGGGTTTCATTAAAAGCTATGCCTCCTATCTTGGTCTGGATGAAAATGATGTTATTAAGCGGTATCATGAAATCATGGAATCGCTCGAGACAAAAAATGATACTGATGAACCGGTACAGGAACAACCACCCCAACCTTTTCTCACCCCGGGGAGACTGCTGGTCTTAGGTATCGTATGTATTGTAGCGCTAACCATATGGCTCCTGAGTAGAAATCCGCAACAGGAAAATGATACCGTTTCAAACAATACTCTGCCAACAACATCTACCTCATCCTCATCAGTAACCTCCCCTCCCCTTGCCTCACAAGAGGCCCCCGTAGAAGAGGATGGAGACACTACCGTTTTCGACAGGGAGGAACCTGCTGTGCTTGAAGAAGAGTCCCCCCCTGAAGGTGAGCAAGAGGAAGAGACGGTTGAGGCGACAGAGACAGAAGAAGGTAAAGCAGAGCCGATGGCCCTCCGGGTAGTTGCTACTGAGCAGGCATGGATGAAGGTTCAGCTCGATCAGGGTAGACCCTATGAAGCGCTCCTGAAAAGTGGGGAATCCCTTACCCTCAAGGCCCGGGAAAAATTTATTATCAGAATTGGAAACGCAGGAGGTGTGGAGCTCTTCTTTAATGAAGAACCGCTCGGCAATCCCGGAAAACCCGGTGAAGTTATTGATCTGACCTTACCCGAGTGATGCTCCCCGCGCACCCTGTACCCGAGTGAGGACAAAAATGAATGTAGTAGTTGTCGGGTCAGTTGCCCTTGATTCTGTTGAAACCCCCTATGGAAAGGTTGAAAATGCACTCGGTGGTTCTGCCGTTTACTTTTCGGTTTCTGCGAGTTATTTCACCCGCGTAGGCGTGGTTGCCGTTATCGGCCGGGATTTTCCGGAAGAGCACCTTACCTTTCTCAAAAACAGAACGATTGACCTGGGAGGCATAACAAGAGAAGAAGGCTTAACCTTTCACTGGAAAGGAAAATATAGCGGTGACTTGAACGAGGCAGAGACCCTCGATACGCAACTCAATGTATTTGAGACGTTCCGTCCCCACATCCCTGATGAATATCGGGAGGCTCCTATTGTTTTCCTTGCCAATATCGATCCTGAACTCCAGCACACCGTCCTGAAACAGGTAAAACGACCGAGGCTCACTATTTGTGATACCATGAATTTCTGGATCGATGGTAAACTTGATCAACTTAAGGAAACGATACAACAGGTGGACATCCTTATTATTAATGAGGGGGAAGCGCGGCTTCTGTCTCAGGAGTCCAACCTGATTAAGGCGTACCGGCAGATTGCTTCCTATGGCCCGGAAACACTCGTGGTAAAACAGGGCAGCAATGGTGCCCTGCTTTTTACTCCCTCCTCAATCTTTTCCGCCCCCGCATACCTGCTGGATACCATTTCTGACCCTACTGGTGCAGGCGACTGCTTTGCTGGTGGCTTTACCGGTTACCTGGCAACAGTGAACACTGTTACAGAGCATGAACTGCGCAAAGCCGTTATTTACGGTAGCGTCATGGCTTCCTTTAATGTTGAAGATTTTAGCTTAGGGAGACTCAAGACCCTCACCTTCGATGAGGTTGAAAAACGGTTTGCATCATTCAAGCAACTAACCCAGTTCTAAACCCCTCTTCACAATAAGAACAGTGCATACCCAGAAAATAATTACCCTCATCACCGATTTCGGTGATAAAAGCGGTTATGCAGGTGTAATGAAGGGCGTCATACTGTCTACCAACCCCGATTGCCGGATTGTTGACATTACCCACCAGATTTCCCCACAGGATAGAGAAGAAGCAGCTTTTGTACTCAAGAACGCTTATGCATTCTTTCCACCAGAGACCATTCACTTTGTAGTCGTGGACCCCGGTGTAGGAAGTGAACGGAAACCGATTCTGATTGAGTCGGGAACGCACCGGTTTGTTGGCCCCGATAACGGGGTTTTAAGCTTTGCCTTTTTGATGGAAGGGTTTAAAAAGGTTTGGGAAATTACTAATACGCGTTACTTTCTCCCCCGGGTGAGCTCAACCTTCCATGGCCGGGACATTTTTGCGCCGGTTGCTGCCCACCTCAGCTTAGGGGTACCCGCTCATGATCTGGGAGAGGAGCTAAAACACTGTGTTCGGTTGGAAGCACTGGAGCCGGAGATACGTAAGGGCGTAATTAAAGCCCGGGTGGTGTATACCGATCACTTTGGTAATGTGATAAGCAACATTTCTTATACGCTCTTCAATGCGGTGGTGGCAGACAAACCCTTCAGGATCACGATCGGGGAAACGGTGATCGAAACTATTTCTCCCTCCTATGCAAGTGCACGGGAGGGAGAGATCATAGCCCTCTTTGGGAGCTCCCAGCAGCTGGAGATAGCGGTGAGGAACGGGAACTGCCAAAGGACCTTACAGGTTGAAAAAGGAGCAGAAATTTCCGTCAGCCTGCTCACGTAAAACGACACTCTTTTTCAGTTGCCGGGTTGTGCCTCAGGAGCTTCAGCTATCTTTTTGATAACGTCTTCATAGATAACGACGTTGGTTTTAGCCTTTAAATCTTCCAGCAGCTTTGCAACAGCGTCGTTTCTCTTTTGTTGCTGCAGCTTGTTGCTGATTCTACTTTTTGATTCTTCTAAACTCTTTGTTGTTGCTTCTTTTGTATCGAGCAGTTTAATAATCTGATACCCCTTTGGTGTAAGGATAGGGTTGCTTACCTCATCCTTCTTGAGACTGAAAGCGGCTTTCTCCAGTTCGGGATTTTTTGATCCCTTCGAGAAAAAACCCAGCACTCCTCCCCTGTTTTTTGTTTTAGTATCCTCTGAGTACTTTTTGGCCAGGCCAGAGAAATCCTCCCCTGCTTTTGCCTTGGCATGTATTTCCTCAGCCTGTGCTTTCTTCTCTTTTTTCTCGCTCTCCGGTGCATCAGGAGCAACTGCAATCAGGATATGACTCACCTTGATCTTTTCAGGGACCTGAAATTCGTCTTGATGCTTTTTATAGTATTCCTCAATCTCCCCATCTGTTACGGTAACACTTTTATTTACCTGTGTATCTATTAATGCCTGTGTCAACATACCCTTGGTAAATTCTTCAATTTTATATCGCACGGTCGGGTCTTGATCAAGTTGTAATCGACGGGCTTCCTGGGAAAATAAAATATTATCGATCTGCCGTTCAAGCAGTTTAGTTATCTGGTCATCCGATCTAAACATGGCCTGATAGGAAGGGGGCATCATTTTTATTAATTCATTCAAATCACCAAATACGATCTCTTTATCACCCACTTTGGCGACTACCAGACCATCTGGTAAATCGGCTGTACTCTCTTCAGCCCGATTAACAGGCAAAAAGAATACAAGGGTAACGCTCAGAACAACCATACCCATTAAGAACCTTCTGTAGTGCATAAAAACCTCCTTTTGTCTTTTATAGTATTGTTAAAACCAAACCACAGTTTAAATGCCTAAAATGAAAAAATCTAAACCACGAAGAACACGAAGAAAAACTAAAAAACAAAGAAGTCAGAAGACAGGAGTCAGAATTCAAGAAGCAATGCCTAAAATGAGCTAAAGTGCCTAGAATGCCTAAATTAAAAAATCGGTTTTCACCGCAAAGACGCAGAGAGCGCAAAGAAAACCATATTAGATATAACTGCCTTAAGC
>CALJBY010000298.1 GCA_938024025.1 uncultured bacterium | reverse complement strand
AAATATTGAGGATTTAGAATCAGGAGCGCGGGTAGAAGTTGATGATCGCAAAAGAGATCCCCTAGATTTTGCCCTTTGGAAATCAAGTAAACCGGGTGAACCTGCCTGGGATTGTCCCTGGGGCATGGGGAGGCCGGGATGGCATATAGAGTGTTCTGTGATGAGCCAACGCTTTTTGGGTGAAACCTTTGATATTCACGGAGGGGGAGCCGACCTCATTTTCCCTCACCATGAAAATGAGATTGCCCAGGCCGAAGGGGCTACCGGCAACCCCTTTGTCCGCTACTGGATACATAATGGATTTGTTAATATTAACCAAGAGAAAATGTCTAAATCGTTGGGCAATATTTTTACCATACGGGAGATTCTGGAGCATTACCACCCGGAGGCAGTAAGGCTCTTTCTGCTTTCCCATCACTATCGGAGTCCGGTTGATTTTTCCGATCAGAATCTCAAAGAGGCTCAGACGGGGTTGGATCGTTTATATGCTTTACTTAAGGATTTTAAAGAGATGCAGCACAGGGATGTACCGTCCTCTTCTCCTGAAGAAAAGACAATAGAGGATTTGATTACATCGTTGCCGGAGGCATTCAAAACTGCGATGGACGATGATTTCAATACAGCTTCTGCCTTGGGGGTGATTCATCGAACCACGCGTGATCTTAACCGGTTACTTGCAGAAGTGAAAAAGGACGATAAAAAGGGACTTTCCTCATCTCTGTTAGAGAAGGGATTAACAACCTTCACCACCGTGGGAAATGTGCTTGGTATTCTGACCACTGATCCGGTAGACTACTTTAAAGAGAAGCAAAAAGCAGGCATGCAGGATGTTACCCTCAGTGAGGAAGAAATCCGCAACTATATTGCACAACGAAAAGAAGCCAGAGCTCAAAAGGATTGGAAACGCGCCGATCAAATCAGGGATGAGCTTCTCAACAAAGGTATCGTCCTGGAAGATAGCCCCCAGGGGACAACCTGGAAGGTGAAGTGAGTCTTCTCTGCAGTACACATGACTAACGGAAGAAGAATAAATAACAGTCCTTTCCAACTGCCCAACGCGGATATTTTGGAGTTTCCTAAACGTTTATGCCCGCTTTTCAAATTGTCACCACCTTCACACCGCAAGGGGACCAACCACAAGCTATAGAGAAACTGACTAAAGGTGTACTGGGGGAAGAAAAGCATCAGGTGCTTCTTGGTGTGACCGGTTCCGGCAAGACCTTTACCATGGCTCACGTGATAGAACGGGTTCAGAAGCCAACCCTTGTCATTGCACCCAATAAAACCTTGGCTGCACAGCTCTATGGAGAATTTAAAGAGCTGTTTCCCCACAATGCTGTTGAATATTTTGTGAGTTATTACGACTACTACCAGCCTGAGGCCTATCTGCCTACCACCGACACCTACATTGCCAAGGATGCATCCATAAACGACACCATTGATAAAATGAGACACTCTGCTACCCATTCCCTCTTTGAGCGGAGGGATGTTATTATTGTAGCAAGTGTTTCATGTATCTACGGCTTAGGTTCTCCGGAGGAGTACAAGAGCATGCTGGTGCTGTTCCAGCATCAGGCGGAGGTTTCGCGTGATGAGATTCTCAACCGGTTAGTGGAGATACAGTATGAAAGAAATGATTATGACTTTGCCCGGGGATCCTTTCGCGTCAGAGGTGATGTAATTGAAATCTTTCCTGCCTATGAGGAAGACAGGGCAATCAGGGTAGAATTCTTTGGTGATACCGTAGATACCATAACTGAGATTGATCCCTTGCGAGGCACTGTTCTAAGAAAATTGAACAAGGTTCCTATCTATCCTAACAGCCATTACGTTACTGGCAAGGAAAGGCTAAAGCGTGCGATCAAGGCTATCCAGGAGGAGCTCAAGCAAAGAGTAGATACATTACTTTCCCAGAAAAAGTTACTTGAAGAGCAGCGAATCAGGGAGAGAACCACCTTTGATTTGGAGATGATGGGAGAAATGGGATACTGTACGGGCATAGAGAATTACTCGCGCCATCTGGATGGCAGGAAGCCCGGTGAGCCCCCGGCAGTGCTATTCGATTACTTTCCTTCGGATTTTCTCCTCTTTATTGATGAAAGCCATATTACCATACCCCAACTCAATGGGATGTATCGTGGTGACCGATCGAGGAAAGGTACCCTGGTGGAATTCGGATTCCGTTTGCCCTCTGCCCTTGATAACAGGCCACTGCAATTTGAAGAGTTTGAAAAAAAGGTCAATCAGGTAATCTATGTTTCTGCAACGCCCAGTACCTATGAATTGGAAAAAAGCCGGGCAAAGGTCGTTGAGCAAGTCATAAGGCCAACGGGACTGATGGATCCTACCATTGAGGTAAAGCCGGCTACCAATCAGGTAGATGATCTCCTGGGTGAGGTGAAAAAACAGATAGAGAAGAAGGAAAGAACCCTGGTGACAACACTCACCAAGCGCATGGCTGAGGACCTAACAGATTTCTATGCCAATCTTGGACTGAAGGTGAGGTATCTCCACTCGGACATTGATACTCTGGAGCGGATGGAAATTTTGAGAGATCTCAGGTTAGGTACATTTGATGTGCTCGTCGGCATCAACCTTTTACGGGAAGGATTGGATTTGCCGGAGGTTTCTTTAGTTGCAATACTGGATGCTGATAAGGAAGGTTTTTTACGGTCGGAAAGATCGCTTATTCAGACCTGCGGACGGACAGCTCGCAATGTTTCTGGGAGAGTAATAATGTATGCGGATACCATTACCCTGTCTATGAAAAAGGCTATCAGCGAAACGAATCGGCGCAGACGATTGCAGGGAAAGTTCAATCGTGAACATGGAATAACCCCGGAGACCATCAAAAAATCGGTACACAATGTTCTGGGCTCTATCTTTGAAGCAGATTACTATACGGTTTCTATGGCGGGAGAAGATGGAAAAGACTATGTTACCCCCGCTGATATTCCTAAGCGGGTTAAGAAGTTACAGAGGGAAATGAGAGCGGCAGCAAAGGAATTGGATTTTGAACGAGCAGCCGAGTTGCGGGATGAAATTATACGGCTGGAGGCAGTGGAGTTAAAGGCTCGGTGAAGCTGACAGCAATTATTTTTGTGTTGACATAAGCGGTATTTTTACATTAACTTACACATTATCCGGTAGGAGCGGCTTCAAGCCGCGAATCAATCGCGCATGAATGCGCTCCTACGGAAATTTCAAATATGTTTGGCTAGTGTTTATTTGAAACCTTGTGTTGTAATTGCCGGCGTGGTGAAACTGGTAGACGCACGGGACTCAAAATCCCGCGGGCTTTGGCCCATGAGAGTTCAAGTCTCTCCGCCGGCACCATATTTTTCAATACGTTAGCGAGTTCTTTCATTTGCTCTAAACCTCTTTGCAATGCTGATTGTGCCCATGATTTTCATCGTGGT
>CALJBY010000297.1 GCA_938024025.1 uncultured bacterium | reverse complement strand
ATTGCCTGTTTTGTAAATAAGTGGGTGTATGGGAGCATAGTAGTTACAGTTTCTTCGTGTCCTTCGTGGTTACAGCTTTGGATTTGTTCCACCTGCAATACTTAGCTTGCTTACCCCGGTGATAGTGAAAAAACAATGTTTGACTGCTTAGCCTTGAGGCACGTATTGTAGACCCCTATAACGTATTTGTAAGGCACCTTGGGCTCCGGCTCAATTACGATCATGATTTCCTGGGGCAGCATATTAAGAAAAGATAAAAGGTCCTCGTAGGAAAAGACAGCACGGTCCTGCAGGTAGATCTTAAGCTGCTTTCCTTCCTGAATAAGCTTTATCCGTAACTTTATTATTTCCCAGTCTTTTTGTTTTTCTGTGATACCCTGCGAGTCACTTTCAGGGAGTATGTTCTCCAAAACACCCTCAGGTTTCTCGAGACGGATAGTCAGGATAAAGAAAATTAAGAGCAGGAAGATGACATCGATCAAAGGGGTCATCCTGATTGCAAGACCAATCTCGCTACTCGTTGTTTTTATCGGAATTTTCATCCTTCACGTCCCTTTCAAGTGGTGGCACGGGTTCTTTGCTTGCTGAAAACTCTATCCGGGTAATACCTAACGCAGCTATTTTGAGCATCACTTTTTCCACAACATCATAGGTAACATTTTCTTCCCCCCTCAATTGGACGGTACTACCCTGATGGTAGGAAACCGTCTGTCTGATGGCATACTCCAGATTATCAAGGGTAACGCGTGTTCTTCCTAAAAACAGTACATCTTTTGATTTCACCGTTACGAGTATTTTTTCTATGAGTTGTTCTGTGCTCTGCTTAGCTTCATCCGCCTTTGGAAGTGTAACCCTCTTGATGAGCACTTCCGAGAAATTGATCATCATTACGATAAAAATATTGATGAGAAAAATGACATTGATAAGGGGAATCATGTTGACGGTCAGCGGAGACCACTTCCTTTTTCTATGGGTACGCATGATTACGTCCTTTGATTGCCGGGTTTTAATGATGCCACCAGTTCTTCTGCGGTAAGTGATGCCTCTCCGGTGAATTCATCAACGCGATTTTTGAATATGGCAAAAAAGTAAAGAGCAGGAATTGCCACAATGAGACCCATGCAGGTGGTAACCAGAGCCTCAAAGATGCCTCCGGCGAGCTGCTTGGGTTCAATTGCACCGGTTACCTGGGATATTTCGTTGAAGCACCGGAGCATGCCGATGACGGTTCCTAAAAGCCCCATCATGGGAGAGATATTCCCGATGACGTTTAAGTGTTCAATTTTACGGGCTATGCGGGCGCTGAGGGCTTCACTTGCGTCCTCCATTGCCTTAATTACTGCCTGATAACCGGCATCAACTTCTTTGAGTCCTGCAATGACTACCTGCGAGAGAAATGAGGCTTGTTCTCGATCCAGGGTGTTGAGTTCTTGAAACTTATGGTCCTGGATAAGCTTCCTGAGCACGGCAATATCTTTCGGGGGAAGAATTTTCGATCGCCTAATGGTAAATGCATAATCGATAACCAAACCGAGGGCAACGATAGACAGGAGGATTATGAGATACCCCACAATTCCTCCCTTCCTGATGAGCTGAAAGAGTGACATTTTTTCTGGCGGCTTTTTATCTCCCTGGTCTTCCGGGGAGCGATCCTGCTGCAGCATGATGGCTTCTTCAGCGATTCCTTCATCAAGCGGGATGATGTTTTCACCTTCGTTCTGCCCAAAGGAACCGCTGGCTGTTAGAAAGAAAATCATTGCAAAAAAAAGCAATCCCGATACAAGCACATGAAATTTTTGTCGCATAGAACTATCCTCCTTGAAAAAAATGTGATGTGATATCAATCTGGGGTCAGACCCCTTTGCTGGTTATAGGTTTTTCATAAACTCATCCAGAAATACCTCCCACCGGGTGCCAAAAACGAGCACTACCATCTGCCTGATCACCTTTTCTTCATCGATTAACCGTGCACTTTCACCGCCTCCTATCTGGGCAATCAGTTTAAACTCATCGAGTACGTCTTGCTGCACTTTATTGCCTACGGGGATGAACGCAAGACGACTTGTATCCAGCGCTGCCACCATGCCGTTCATCTCATCTTTGAATTTTCCAATCAACTTCTTCACCGTGGGCATATCTTCCTGATGGGGTGGTGCATCTCCGATCACCAGGATTATCTTTTTGGAATGTTCTCTCCACTTAAACTCCTCTATGGCTACCCGTAACGCTTCATCCACGGCCTCTTCTCTATCACCGCCACCTACCGGATCAATATCTCTTAAAAAGAGCTGGAGGGATTTTGTCCCGTAGGTAAGGGGATGTTTCTTGGTTATAAACTCATCACCCTTATCACGATAGGTAATAAGACCAATGCGTGCAGTTGGTACCAGTTGTTTGAAGGTGACTACCAGGTTTGTTATTTTACTTTTAACCTGTTTTAAGAATTCTGCCATGCTGCTGGTAGAATCAAAAACGAAGACGATATCAAGCCCCCCCTTCCTCAGTGACTGGATATGCCTGCTGAATGATCCGGCCAGTTTTTCCTCACCTGAATAAATAAGTTTTTGATCAGTTACAGGATTAAGCCATTCACGATCTATGGTTTCGACTCCAATGAGATCAAGTTCTTCCAGGTTTGTCGGCTCCGGGTAAAAGGTAACATCTGGTACTACCGGACGATATTCAACTTGGGGGAATGTATAGGCGAGGCTGCTGTTGACCTTGATTTGTTTTAAGGTGTTGGTGTCCTGAAAGCTAAATCGATCACTTGTCCGGTCTTCAAACACAATAGTGGCAGCGGGTTCTTCGATCTCATTATTTATGGTAACATACCAGGTAGTATAGGCCGAGAGGATGAGAATGATTGCGTGAATGAGCAATGAAAAGGCAAAGGGTGACGTAATAAGCAAGAAGAGTTTAAAGGGGGAGAGCCGCCTGAAAAAATCCCGTGAGTTCCTTGCAAATCCCATTTTGTGCTCCAAGCTTTTTTTTAACAGCACAGATCCTTTTGTTTGTATTGAAGGATCAACTTTTTTAGAATAGTTTTCGGTTAAATGCAAATGCTTTTTCACAGCTGTGCCTTGAGCGGGGCTTACCTCCTTTTTATGCGAAAACATCACCGGGAAGATAGCTGAAGATCCTGCCGTTAAAAACCCCGGTTGTAGTATCGCCACAAAACTGGGGACCAAAAAGAGTCCACTCAGCATATTGAGCAGCAGGATGGTTGCCAGGAAAAATCCCATGGTCGCCTGAAACATTAAGGGAGAAAAAACCCAGACGACAAGACCAGCAGTCATCGCCAGGGCGGTAAAAACCACCGGCTCACCTACCGATATCATAGCCATCTCGATAGAACCTTTCAGGTCTCGGGAGACCTTATATTCTTCCTGGATCCTTCCCAGCATATAGATACCATAATCTACTCCCAACCCTATTCCCACCGCAGCAACAGGGAGCGTACTGAGTGTGATGGTTATGGGCACAGGAAGCAGATAAAAAATTCCAGTAGCCATCATGGAAAAAGCAATGAGATTGGATATTATGAGGGGAATAGTTAATATCAGCGCTGCAACAATGGATCTGAACATTACCCAGCAAATGAGAAAGATAGCAAGTAAAGCCCAGCCAAGTGTCTTCCAGTGGTACTCTTGAATAACATCATTAATGGCAGCTTGAACCCCGACGGCACCTCCAGCCAGCTTATACTTTAGGGGGGGGGCAAGCTTTGCATGTGTGTTTGTGTACTCATTGATCCTTGCAATAACCGTTTTTATGGTCTGCGTCGTTTTGTCCCGACAGTAGATTATTATGTTGGCGGACTTGTCATATTCATCTACGTATTTATCTGCAGTCCCTGGTTCGCTCGACATAATAAATCTTTTGTAACTTGCTATAAGTATTTTATCGTTCGTGGGGAAGAAAAACCAGTTGGGATCTCCCTCGTGGGCAAACCAACCACCACCGGCAGACCGGGAGATAATCGATTGGGTAAACATCACCAGCTTTCCTGGCGTCTCTCGCATAAACCGCTCGAACTGGAACATATCTCTAAGATTGTCAGCACACATCCTTCTTGGCTTTTTCCAGCATGAGAGTAAATCATCTTCCTCTTTCCCCTCCATCACTACAAAGAGAGGACTTACGATAGGCATACTGAAGGCAATCCTGAAGCCATCCCGGTTGTACCGGTGCCAGGGCCAGAGCAGAGAAGAACCGGGCATGGCATCTCCCACCTGGATATCTTTTGCCCCCAAGTATCCTAAGATAATCAATACGGGCACCATGGCAAAGACCACCAGGCTGCCCCTTCCTCCCATGAGAGAGCCTGCTTTAGACAACATTCTATCCAGGACACCTTTCCTCTCGAATTTCTTGAGGAGGTTGGAAGAAATAGGCAAAAAACTTAGTAGAATGGGCACAAAAATCATAGCGATGATGACCTGGGCAATACACCAGAAGGTGCAGGCTATGGTGATCTTCTGGAGAATTTGAATGGGTGTTAAGGCAATGAGGATAATGCCCATGGCATCGGTAGTGATGGCAGTAAAACCCGGTTTGAACATACTTTCAATCACCCGCTCGCACGCTCGTTTACCCTCTTTTACTATCAGGCACTCTTCAGTATAGCGTTTGATTACCTGAACCGTGTGACAGGCTGCCCGGGAGGCAACCAGGAAGGGGAATACCAGGATAAGGGGATCTAAGTTATACCCCAGAAAGCCCATGAGACCTAATCCCCAGACACCGCTTACAAAAGCCGCCAGAACAGGAAGTACCGTTGCACGAACAGATCGGTACCAGTAGTAAAAAAGGAAGAGCAGTACCAGCAGGGTGATGAGCATAATTCTGAGCACATCCCCCACATAGGAATCTACATAACCAAGGTGCATGGGCTCACCATGTATGGAGAGAATGTGATTGCT
>CALJBY010000296.1 GCA_938024025.1 uncultured bacterium | reverse complement strand
TCAATCCAGTAAGAGTTGCTAAAAACATTTGGAAGGAGGCCTTTATAAAAATGAACATAAACCTAGAGAAATGGGAGTCGACATTACGAACAGATCCCGGTCTGGAAGAACGGCTCAGACGCCTTGATCCCGAGGGCTTTCCCGCTACGAAAAAAGGAGACTTGCTGTCACTCAAGGTCAGTGGTAATACTCCCCTCGTAGTAAACTGGGACGGATCTGAAATCAAGATTGCACGAAGGGAAGCTAAAAAACCGTTTTGCTCCTGGACCATGAATGAAAAAACCTTTAACCAACTTTTCCTTGGAACCTGCCCTCCCCTGCTGGTAGCCATGAACAACGATCAGAACAACATAAAGATGGGTTCTGATCACCACAATGGCTCATTGGCATTAAGCTTCATGGTAATGCTCCAGGAATGTAACGAGGGAGGTGAAAATAAATGACGAGTTTCTTTTCTGACTACCAACCACAAAAAACAGTACGACCAACCTGTTACGAAGAAGTACAGGAAACCATAAAAAAGGCCAACCGTGATCGCACACCCCTGGTCCCCGTCAGTTCAGGGACTAACCTGCAGGACACCCATCTACCATCTGTAAAAGATGCCATTGCGGTAGACCTCTCCCGAATGAATAAAATAACCTACCTTGATGCAAGAAATCGCGATGCCGTTATCGAGCCCGGCGTAACCTTCGCCCAGCTGGAAGCAGCATGTAAGGCAGAAGGACTTCGGACACTTACCGCAATTGATGTGCCAAAAGAGGCCTCGGTTTTAGGCACCTATCTTGAGATGATGCCCCTCTATGGCTGGCCAAAATATCACCCATGGGAAATGCTTACCATGAAAGGTGTAAGGGCTGACGGTGAAGTATTCGCCACCGGTCAGATGGCAATGTCACAGGACCGGCCTGACAAGTACTCCTGGGGCGTTTCCCTGGCTCAGGTTGCCAGGCTGTACTGTCAAGCTCAGGGCACACTGGGAATCATCACCAATGCCGCCGTAACACTTAAGACAATCGCTCCGGAAAATCAGGTCTTCTTTTTTAGCTGTAACAACATCTCACGGGCAACCAAGGTGTTGAAGGCATTTATTGCAACCGAGGAACCCCATGAGATTTTTGCTGTAAATAAAACCTATTGTTCAGAACTCCTTGGTCAGGGAGACACCAAAAATCTGCCCCCCTGGACTGTGGTAATAGTAACACGCGGTTTTGAAAAGGCGGAGATTGCCTACAAGAAAAAAGACCTGACTGCCCTTGCAAAACAGCTTAAAGGGGAGCTTGCAACCCGGCTTGGCTCAGTAAAAAATGCTGGCGCAAAGATCCTGTCAGAAATAAACAATCCCACGGGATTTTCATTGCACAGTGAAGACGGTTCAGGCTGGGCACCGGTGGTTACCATAGCCACTGACAGCCAGATACAAAAAGCAGCCGGCCTTTTCCCCAAAGATTCCGGCTCCCTGATTATGCCGCTCCAGGCAGGTGGTTGCTTTTACTATCAACCCGATCTGCGTTATGCTCTGGGAGAGGAAAAGAAGGTGCGTAAGACATACCTTACCATTTGCGAGAAACTTCTAAAGGCCGGCGTCACCTTTCCCCGTCCCTCAGCACTTAATGCAAAACAGGTGGTTGCCCACAATCCATCTTACTTTAAACTGCTTCGATCCATTAAAAAAGGCGTAGATCCCAATAATATTATGAATCCCAAAAAATTAGGGCTTTGAGGAGGTGAAAATCGTGACGAGAGAAGAATTGCTAGAAAAAGCGCTTTGTTGTAACCGATGCGGGAGCTGCCGCGGTGTTTCTCAGGATACTGTCCCTCATCAGGACTTTTCAACCCAATGCCCATCCGGTATGACACTCTTCGGTGCCTATGAGCCGGCTGGTCTCATGTACAGTGCAAAAGGCCTTGCCCTGGGTGCCCTGGAGTGGGATAAAAATATTGCCGATGCCCTCTATTCATGCACTCTCTGTGGTTATTGTGAAGACCTGTGCAGCCGTGGTTATCGGCACACCCCTTCTATCTCAATCTTAGAGGAACTGAGAAGAACCATACCGGAAAACTTAAAACCAAAGAATCTCACAAAAGCCGTTAAATCAACCACAACTACCGCAGGGAACAAACTGGACATTTTAAAATCCTTCGGTATTACCGATCCCGGGGAGGGAAAAAAGGCAGATACTATCCTCTTTGCCGATAGGTCAATCATAGCCAATCAGAGCAAGTTAAAAGAGATAGGTTTCCTCATTCAAAAAAGCGGAAAGAAGATTGGCTGTTTCATGAATGATCCTCTTCCCCCTGTTGACACCACTCTGATGAACGCCGGGAAACAGGACGTTTTAGAAGAATGCATGGAAGAAATTGACACCCTTCTGGAAACCCATGGCATAAAGCAGGTCATCTGCTACAGCCCTGAAAGTCTCTCAGTGCTTGTGAGGTTTAGCAACAGCCGTGCGCAATTTGTTTCTATCACCCAGTTCTATGCTCAACTGCTCAAAAAGAAAGCCCACAAAAAGCTGAAGATGCCGGCTGTAACCTACCAGGACCCATGCCATCTGGGACGTTACGCAAAAGAGTACGTTGCACCGCGCCAGGTTATAGCAGGGCTCGGTCTTACCTTAAAGGAAATGTGGAGATCCGGAGACAACTCACTCTGTTGCGGTGCTGGTGGAGGAGTTCTGGTTGACAAACCAAAACTTGCTAAACGATATGCCTCCAACCGCTGGAACGAAGCGAAAGCAACGGGTGCAAAAATAATAGTGACTGCCTGCCCCTTCTGTACAATCAACCTGAATCAGAGCAAACCAAAAGGTGGTAAGGTTTTAGACATAACATCCCTTATGGCGCAGGCATACGGATATAAATAAGAAAGGCGGTGATCCAATGAACACGATAATCACTAAACTGAAAAAGATTGTTGGCGCAGAGTGGGTGCGCACCGATCAGCTCACCCG
>CALJBY010000295.1 GCA_938024025.1 uncultured bacterium | reverse complement strand
GTATGGAATGGGTAAGAATCTGACGGTGAGGTACTGTATGAAAAACAAAAATGTATAAAGAAAGAAGTAGTATGGGTCTGTTTCATGGAGGTCACGGAATCCTTGTAAGGGCCTTTTTCATGTTTTCATAGTGAGTTCCTCTCCAGAAGATCCGCTTACAACGGGAACAGGTTGAAAAGTGTTTTTGTGTAGTTATTACATAATCAGGAAGTCTTGACCGTATCTGTTCGGGGCCAATCTCTTTGAGCCTTTGATTACAGATGAGACAGCGGGTAAAAGCAGCAGGGGGCATTATGGTAAGCTGGTAATGTGCAATGACTGCTCCCAACTGTTTTAGGGGGTCGTTATCTGAGATGAAATAGAGATAGTCCTGTATATCATGCCGCTGCCTCAGTTGAGTTTTTCGAGTAAGCAACTGGCGTTTTTCCCTTACTGCACAGGCAACCAGTAAATCATCCTTTGTTTCTCGAAAATAGAGGGTATCATAACCAAGCATTCTTAGCCATTTTGCCAGTTTTCCCAGCATTACATCGGCGATGAATCTCGGCTCTTCCATGGGTGTGTTCTTACAGCAGGTTGTAGAGAGATGCAATGGTTTTGCCTTGATAAATTGTAAGGGAAATGATAGCTTCTGTCAACGTTATTAACATGAGAGGCAGTGATCCAGTGGTTAGATTAGATCATTTCGATATTCCCAGAATACTGAAGACGTCATTGAAAAATGGAGGCGATTTTGCAGATATTTTCTGCGAACAAAGGCATCCGACATCGATCATCTGTGAGGATGGGAAGATTGAAAAAATAATATCGGGTATAGATGTGGGTGCAGGGTTGAGAACCATCTGCAATAATAAAACCGCCTATGCCTACACGAACCGGATGTCCAATGGTGGCCTTCTTGAAATGGCTGATGCTGTGAGCTGTGCCAGTCAGGGTACTCTTTTTGAGCACGATATCAATTTGACGAGAAAACAGCCTGAAGTGAACCATGCAATCACCAGGTTGCCCCACGACGTGAGTCTTGATGAAAAGGTTGCTCTTGTTAAGCGTGCCGATCACGTGGCACGATCGTTTGATAAAAGAATAAAGCAGGTTAAAGTTATTTATCGGGATGCAGTGCGTCAGGTAGCGATAGCGAACACGAAGGGTGAACTTGTCTACGATCAGCGTGTAGGTACTCTTTTTATTGTGCAGGTCATTGCCGTTAAGGATGATCTTATTCAAACGGGCTATGAACCACGGGGGGCGTTTAGTGGATTTGAGTTGTTGCAGGAGCATCCCCCTGAACAGATAGCGGAGATTGCAAGTCGTCGAGCCCTGATGATGCTTGATGCGCGGAGAGTTCCGGGAGGAAGGATGCCTGTCGTGCTATCGAGCGAAGCAGGTGGGACAATGATTCATGAGGCAATCGGCCATGGATTAGAAGCGGATTTGGCGCAGATGGGTTTATCTGTTTTTTCACGTCGCATCGGAGAAACGGTTGCATCTCCCCTGGTGACGGTCGTAGACGATGCTACGCTCCTTAACCAGAGAGGCTCGTATGCCTTTGATGATGAAGGGGTACGGGCGCAAAGCACCACGCTGGTTGAAAAAGGTGTTTTAAAAGGCTACCTCTATGACTGCTTAACTGCCATGAAAGATCATGCCGTTTCAACGGGAAATGGCAGGCGAGAGTCTTATCAGAGTAGACCACTGCCGCGCATGAGCAATACCTTTATCGCACCTGGCCGGATGAACCCTGCAGACATTCTGCATGCTACCAATGAGGGACTCTTTGTGAAAAAAATGGGAGGAGGACAGGTCAATACGGTCAATGGTGACTTTGTCTTTGAGGTAACCGAAGGGTATCTTATCGAGGGTGGAGCATGCGGGGAGCCCGTGAGAGGAGCAACGCTTACGGGCAATGGGCCAAAAGTACTTATGGCGATTGATATGGTGGGTAATGATATTGGTTTCGGGATCGGTACCTGCGGCAAAGAAGGGCAGGGGGTTCCTGTTGCTGATGCCCAACCTACCTTGAGAATACCTGAAATGATCGTCGGGGGAGCCGTTTAGTCGGACATAATATGTGTCGCTAGGGTGCTGAATTCACGTATGCTTAATGTCTCAGGACGTCTTTGAGGATCAATGTCTAATGCATTGAGTGCTTCGAGTATCTTCTCTTTTCCCCGATTAAAGTAGTCCGTTGCTTTGAGAGCGTTCAAGAGTGTTTTTCTCCGTCTCAAGAAGGAAGTTCTTACCAGCTTTTCAAAAAAGATCTCATCGGTAACTGCCACGAGCGGCTTGCCCCGCATGGTAAATGCTACGATTTCAGAATCCACTTTAGGGCGAGGATAAAAGTTATCCTTTGTCACGGTGAGCTTTTTTTCGACCTCACAGTAGAGTTGTGTAAATATGCTGATCGTTCCATAGACCCGCGTTCCCGGTTGAGCGGTGAGCCTGTCAGCCACTTCTTTTTGGATCATCACCAGCATTCCTTGAATAATAGATCGTGCTTTGAGCAGTTTGAAAATGAGCGGGCTTGTCAGATAGTAAGGCAGGTTACCTATAATTTTCAGTTGAGTAGCGTGCTGAGTAAAGACGTTATGATAGTCAAAGTTGAGTGCATCAGCCCTGATGATTTCAACCGTAGGTTCGCGTACTACTTTTTGCAATAGTGAAGCAAGTGCCATGTCGTATTCAAGCCCGATGATCTGCGCACCTTGTGCGGCAAGAGGACGGGTGAGTGCCCCCAGGCCTGGGCCGATTTCAATTACTACATCACGATCAGTAATGTTTGCGAGGCGGACAATTTCCTCCGAGATAAATCGTTTAAACAGGAAGGTCTGCCCCAGTCTCTTTTTGGGCTGGATCCTGTGTTTTTTTAAAAGAGCGATAAAGTCAGTTAGTTCTTGATCGCTCTGGTGCTTACGGGAGTATCTTTTTGTTGTAGGCATACCGCAAGGCCTTAATCAGGTGGTGAAGAGAATCATAGCGCACCAGGACTGTTGAATCATGCTCATGCCACAGAGAGAGAATGGGGAGGCGCGCCCGAGCAGGTGAAAAGGTCTACAGTTTTTTAAAGAAGGGCGCTAATCTTTCGTAAGCCTTGTTGAGATGTTCTGGCATCACCATAGATTCTGCTACAATGGGCATAAAGTTAGTGTCACCGCACCATCGTGGAACGATATGAAAGTGCAGATGATCTTCAATGCCGGCGCCAGCAATCCTCCCTAAATTCATTCCGATATTAAATCCTTCTGGCATAACGGCTTCCTTGAGTAAACTGACAGATTTTTGGAGGGTAGAGAAAAGGTCCTGAGATGCTTTCCGCGAAAGGGCACTTAAGCTATCAGTATGTTTTTGCGGGGCTACAAGGAGATGGCAATTGGTATAGGGATATTTGTTAAGCATGACAAGTGAATAGTTTCCACTGTAGAGAAGCAACTTTTTTTTGCTGCGTTTTACCGATGCGGTATGACAGAAAATACATGTGTGAGATTTTTCACCGAGAATGTAATCCATTCTCCACGGTGCCCAGAGTTGTTTCATGTGACTCCTTTCCCTGATTAGATGGTGATAATCTGAGAATGGATAGACGTTCCAATCTCAAGTATACCTATAGTGTTTGTGCTGGCAAAACGTTTGTCGGTTGGAGAACCCGGATTGAAATAGAGTATGCCGTTTCTGGTATGGGATACTGAAGCATGGGTGTGTCCATAGACCAGGATGTCAAGGGCATCAAACTCCTGAATGATACGATCTTCAATGCCAGCAGGGGATCCCCATCCATGAATCAATCCCACCGTAAACCCTTCAATCGTAAGTACCATCTTTGCTGGCACACGGTGCTTCAGTTCCCATGAATCCATATTGCCGGCAACAACCTTTATCTCCCTGTCTGCAAAAAAATCAAGAGTGTTCAGTTCGACAACGTCACCTGCATGGAGAATCATGTCAACATCCCTGAAATGATGTGCTATGCATTCTCCAAGGTCTTTGGGGAAGTGCTTAAGATGGGTGTCGGAAAGTACGCCAATCTTCATGAGCCTCTTTCTCGGCTAGGTGGGGACAATTTCAATATCACCCCACGCACCAAATTGATCATCAACAATGATGAGTGT
>CALJBY010000294.1 GCA_938024025.1 uncultured bacterium | reverse complement strand
GGTGATGTCCCGTTAAAAGCAATATTTGCAAGAACCGGGTTAGAAACATCGTGGCAGCTGGCACACATGTATTTACTCTTGTGATACCTGCTGTAAAACATCTTATGACGAGCTTCAGCATCAGCAAATGATGCCCGCTTTTCACTGCCGGAACTTACAAAGTACTGACCGGCTGCGTTTTCTGTATACTGTGAACTAAAGGGAAGATTATCTGTTCCGAATAAAGGCCCTCCATTGAACAGGAGGATTTCCTGGGCTTGTATGCTATCTTCCTGATAGGTATCATCGGCTGCCAGGTTGGAGGGTGTATCGCTCGCATTGGTTTCATCCCAGTAATTCAACCAGTCACTGCCTTCACGTGTTCCATCGTGAGTGGTCTCAAAGAAGGGATCATACATAGTATGACAGGAGTCACAGTGAACACCATCATAGTCGCCACCCGTCATCGCAGATGCATTGGGTGGGTCTGACCGTCCGGCAAGCCAGCCCTGGGGGAAGTGGCACCGTTCACACAGGTCTATGGCGTTAGGCCGGCCAACCGCCCAGATGGAGTCCTGCCCCGCGACCGTTAAGCAGGACCAAAACAGAAAGTCACGAGCAGCCTGAGCCATCATGGACCCTTTCCAGTTAAAGCCCGGTTCAACTTCTGTATTATAACCTGCATGACAGTTGAGGCACCTCCCGGGAGCTTCCAGCTGAATACCCTGCTCGGGTTGGGAACCGGGCATTCGAACCAGAGGGTCATCTTTTACTGCCAGGGGTGTCCAGGCGCGTACGGGATGAGAATCGGTAATGGAAAAAAGGATAATAATAGTAAAGAATACAAAAGACTTGATTTTCATTTGTCTTACCAGCCGGGAGAAGAGTGATTGGTTGCTTTGGAAGGATAACACATTGTAATTAATCTAATTTTTAAGTAATTATAAAATATTTCCTTGCATTTTGCAAGGAAAAAATTCATGGTCGGGAATGAGTAAAAGAGAATTTTGGTAGGGAGGAGAATCCAATCATTCACAAAGCTTAAGGAAGATTTCAAATACTTCCCTTTCCTTTTACCATACTATCATTGGTACACCAGAAAGCAAAAAGGGGAATGATGTTTCCATCATTCCCCGCACATTTAAGAAGAATCTAATTGCCTCCAGCAGAAGACTATCTTACCGGCACCTCTCTAAAGTACGTCCCCTGGCTCTATTACCCTGTCACCTGCTTGCACTGAATCAGTCTCCATCCCACCAGGTCTCTTATACAGGGTAATATTTCCTGGTTCCCTGTTTCCTCCAGGGTAATCGCTTTAATGCTGTCAGCCAATTCGCCATCATGTAAGATAGTGCGTATCCAGTTCTCCAACTGAGCTGGATCAATCTGCGGGTAGGGTTCTTTGAGCAAAAGAAAAACCTCTTCAAGGCTGTAGAGGGATACAATCCTTACCCCTGCCCGCACATGAAGGATGCTTCCCATCAGGCGATCTTCAAAATTCACCTCTTTTACTATCTGTAAAGCTAAATCCCGTGACGGCGCTGTAAGTTTCTCCATGGTTTATTCTTCTCCCAGACGCCCTTCTTTTTCAAGCTCATCTGCAACATGTCCCAGGTCAAGGGATTCCAGTGTGCTCCTTTTGGGCCAGCCTGTTTGGGGGTCCCAACCCTCCAGTTCATAGTATCTGGTTTTAAATTCCTCAAACTGCGTCCGGTCAAGGGGCCGTTCGCCTACCTTGTCATATTCCCACTGCCCGTTTCTGTTTACCGGCATTCTAAACTTAGGTGGTGGGGCGGGCTTATCATATATATAATCGGCAAACCGGACATCATCTCTGTGGCGCCCCTGTAAGGTCCAGATAGCATGATCAAGGGTCCAGATTTTTTTCCCAATCTCAATACCATCTGCAAAAGTCAGGTTCTTGCCGGTTACCGCATTGAAGAATTTCTGCTCCCCCTCACCGGTAATACCTTTATAATCTTCAGCTGACCAGTTAAAGAAGTCAGGGTACTGAAAGTCACAATAGAGAGCAGAGTGTATCCAGAACCTTCCATAGTACCTGTGCCAGGCCACGAGTTTGCAGATGTGCTCCGAATACATATTTTCATCGCTGTAATCAAGCATGAGAGGATCGTCATCAAACGGTGGCATCCTGTCGGCAAACATCTTTGCAAAGTCTTCCGCTGAAACAGGTTGTTCCTGCGTAAGTGTTGGTATCATGTATAAGGGGTTAAAGCCGTGCTCGTTGATATCCCGATCGCCCAGTATGGTACCATAGCCCCATTCCAGGGAAACCCTGGGATCATAATGCATTCCCAGTCCCCAATGGCAATTGTTGAGTAACCCTGTTTGCATGTCTTCTTCCAACCTGCCCCAGCGTTCAGCTGCCCGGAAGAATCCCTCTGCCATGTCATCACCGACTCCTTCCCGGTAGGCTATCATATCTATTAATCGTTCTATAAATTCACTGTCTCCTAATTTATCGAACGGAAGATCACAATCGATTTCTTTTCCCTGCCCGAGGACACCCATTTTATACAGTTCTCGAATGTAGGGAATACCTGTCTCGAGCTCGGCCACGTTTATGCCGAATTTCTGGGCTAGATCTGCCCCCTGCTTCTGGGGATCTTGCGGATCACTGGCGTACAGTTGATTTAAAAGCTCTTCAGATGTATCTGTTGCAGTGGATGATGCAAGTGAGCGCTTCATAACCCGGGTAGGAGAGTAATAGTAAGATACTTTACAGCTTGATTCGTTGCCATGGCGAGGGTTGTACCTGGATCGGCACCCTGCCTGGCAACCCATACATGCTTGCGGTCTTCCCTCCTGGGGCCTGTCCCAGGTAACGAGGGGAGAAGGATATGATCTTAAATTCGAGGGCATGGTTGCCCATTTAGCCTTTTCAGCGTCAAACTCATCGAAAGGAAAAGTAAAATTTTCAATTGCCCATATGCGGGCTTCCATGAGCGCATTGGGATCAGCAACGTGAATATTTCCCGTTCCAACCACACTGATGGCCTTCAGGTTCTTGGATCCCCATACGGCACCAAAACCGCCCTGGCCCGATCCATTCCCGGCATCATGAACTAAAGAAGCAACCCTGCACAAGCTTTCACCGGCTGGACCTATGGTGAGGACTGCAGGCTTCTGGGTACTTCTTGTGCCGTTTCCCTCTGTGCTGATTTCACGCCATCCCTCATTGTCGCTTTCACCATCAATCTCCTCCCAGATGGTTTCCTGTGTCTGCCATGTGTCAAGACCCCATAGAGTAGTTGCATCTTTCAGCTGTACCTCTCCATCCCGTATATCGAGCCAGACCCGGTTTGCCGCCCTACCTTCGATAACGACTCCGTCCCAACCGGCATACTTCAGCATTGGGCCGAATCGTCCTCCAACACCACTCCGGGTGAACCACTCGGGATAGGACTGGACGCCAATGCCCTGGATTTCTGTCCGGGCACTGGCACCGAGGGCCATGGTTCCGGTAAGAGGGGATGTCATAATGGTAAC
>CALJBY010000293.1 GCA_938024025.1 uncultured bacterium | reverse complement strand
TGATTTAAAAAAAACAATCACCACAATGGGCTATTTTGTCAAGGAAGAGGAGGGAACACAGCACGAGAAGGTTGAAAAAGAGGATGACGATCTAAAAAAGGTCAAAGAAGCCCGCAGACGCCTCATTATTGCCTGGGCATTTACCGGCCCCATGACCCTCCTCATGCTGGTAATGTGGGTTAAACACATACATTTCCTCCATCTCTATCACTACTGGATTATGTTCCTCCTGGCAACTCCTGTTGTCTTCTGGGCCGGTCACAAGACCAATGTTTCCGCGATCAAAGGGTTGCTGCACCTCAGTCCCAGCATGGATGCCCTCATCTTTTTAGGTGTTTTTTCATCTTATGGCATTGCCATAGCATCATTTTTTGTGAATATCCCGAGTTTCGCCATGCCGGCTGCTATGATTATGGCCTTTCATCTTATCGGAAGATATTTAGAAACCATGGCACGGGGAAGGGCTTCCCAGGCAATCAAGAAATTGTTGAAGCTTGAAGCAAAAAGTGCCCACCTCCTGGTTGACGGGGAGGAAGTTGAGGTCCCCATTGAAAAAGTGCAGGTGGGGGATGTCATGGTAGTGCGACCGGGAGAAAAGATACCGACCGATGGTGCCGTGGTTAAAGGGGAGAGCAGTGTTGATGAATCTATGGCGACCGGTGAGTCCATGCCTGTTACTAAACAGGATGGAGACGAGGTTATCGGTGCAACACTCAATCAGCAAGGACTCCTCCACATACAGGCAACCAAGATTGGTAAAGACACTTTTCTCTCACAGGTAATCAAGATGGTAGAAGAGTGTCAGGGTACTAAAGTACCTATTCAAGAGCTTGCCGACAGAATCACCTACTTTTTTGTCCCCACAATTATTTGTATAGCTGTTTTAACCTTTTCTGCCTGGCTGTTATTTCCCTCTTTTTTTGTAGGCATTGCCAACTGGGCCCAGATCTACCTGCCATGGGTTGACCCCTCCCTGGGACTCATTGCCCTGGCCCTTTTTGCCTCCATTACCGTTTTAGTAATTGCCTGTCCCTGTGCCCTGGGTCTGGCAACTCCCACTGCACTGATGGTGGGAAGCGGTATGGGTGCTGAGCGGGGTATTCTCATCCGCCGGGGGGAAGCTATTCAGACACTTCAGAACATCAAGGCTGTTGTTTTTGACAAGACGGGTACCATAACCAAAGGGAAGCCGGGTGTGACAGATATTATTCCGTGTAATAGCTTTGGCATAGATGATTTGTTAATGATTGCAGGATCCGTAGAATCTGGCTCTGAACATCCACTGGGCCAAGCAATAGTCACTGAATCTAAAGAGAGAGGCCTAAAGCTGAATGATTTGCAAGGCTTTGAGTCCTTAACCGGTCAAGGTGTTAAAGGAAATGTTGATGGACGTGAGGTATTGATTGGAAGCCCCCGATTACTGAAACATAAAAACGTTTCATTTGATGCCCTGACGAAGTCCCTTGAGAAGTTGGAAGATGAAGCAAAGACGGTTATGCTTGTTGCTGTTGATAATACAGCGGTGGGAATAATTGCTGTGGCGGACAGACTCAAAGAGGATTCAAGGGATGCTATACAAGAATTAAGCAGCATGGGGTTTGAAACTGTTATGATAACAGGAGATAATAAGAGGACAGCCGCAGCTATTGCACAGAAAGTAGGAATTGAAAGAGTTCTGGCCGAAGTGATGCCAGGTGATAAAGTCCAGGAAATCAAAAGACTCCAGGACAAACATGGCATGGTTGCCATGGTGGGTGACGGGATTAATGATGCACCTGCATTGACTCAGGCAAATGTTGGAATAGCTATAGGAACCGGGACGGACATTGCCATTGAATCCTCTGAAATTACCCTGGTGAGAGGAGAATTGAGTGCCGTGATCTCGGCGGTGAAACTGTCGACCAGCACCTTTAAGAAGATCAAACAGAACCTTTTCTGGGCCTTCTTTTATAATCTCATAGCCATACCGGTTGCTATCATGGGACTGCTCCACCCTGTTATTGGCATGACAGCCATGGCAATAAGCTCACTTTTTGTGGTCACCAACTCTTTGATGCTCAAAAGGGCAAATCTAGCACCACGTTACCAGCAGCTTTAAGCACGTAAACAAAAAATAGTACGATACCGGTGAGGAGAATACCATGACAGAAGAACAAATTTTGTGCAGTCAATGTAATAAGGACCTGGTAATGAAATTCATTGAACTGAAGGATCTGGTTTTTTGCTCCAACCAGTGCCTTGACACCTACATTACAACAATGGGACAAAAGAAATTTTTTCGTGAGTATGGAGATGTATTTGTTCCGGGTGAAGGAAAGGGGTGGGTGCCAAAATACGCCAATGACTACATCATGATGTGTGCCCGCTGTGCAAAAAAGGTATCGGATGTCTGCCATGAAAACACGCAAATCAGCGCAGCCTATCATGACATCCTGGGGGACTCAGAAGAGTACCGCTGGTGCTGCCATGCCAGGTTCTGCCTGAGTGCTGCACTCTCGGATGGAACGGTTCCGATGGAAACGGCACTGAAGGTTCAACGGTATGCCGAAAAAAAGGCAAAGGAGAACGCTGTTCGGGGGGTTACCACCGTAATAATCAGTCAGTCCTTTGCCGATCTCGTTCAGGACGGTACATATAAAAAACTGCCCGAAAAGCTACCGGAGACACAGGAGCTTGACATGAGCCATTTTGGGGCATGTCTTCTCTGTGATGAGGGGTTCGGCCGGCAGTGTGAGGAACAGGTGGAACACGAATTCCAGCTGCTCGATAGAGCTAAGGAACTCGTAAACAATAAGCTCTGGTGCGGGCATACAACCAATGTGATCGCTGACGTTCTCATTGATAGAGAAAATGGTGAAGAACTCGCAAAAAAGATCATTCGGTGTGCTGACCAGGTAGCCGAGGAAAAGGGACACCCGGGTGTTATTACCCGTGACCTCTTCATTGCCTTGGGAAGAATGGTATAGATAGCAGTTTACCCCTGCCCTCTTCTGTGCTATAAGAACAGCTGGAGCATCAGTACACTTCTTTTTTTCCGGTATTCAGCATAAGGACTAAAACCATGCTGAGGAGTAATGTCATGAAAAAGAAAACAGTTATCGCACTTTCCTGCCTCCTGCTTGCTTTCACGCCTGTCGTGCTGTGCGCTGAGGATGATGTGATGGCAAAGGCCCAGAAAATATTTAAGCCCATCCCTAAGACACCTCCTGCCCTGAGTAATAACCCTCTCACCACGGCCAAGGTGAACCTTGGTAAAATGCTCTATTTTGATCCGCGCCTGTCAGCGAGCGGATTGATCAGCTGCAACACCTGTCACAACATCGGGACCGGAGGAGTTGATCTACAGGAAACTTCAGTAGGGCACGGCTGGCAAAAGGGGGGGAGAAATGCACCCACCGTATTTAATGCCATTTTTAATATCGCCCAATTCTGGGACGGGAGAGCCCTCGATCTCAAGGAACAGGCAAAAGGACCGCCACAAGCAGCGATCGAGATGAATACCACCCCGGAAAGACTGGTAGCTACCCTTAAAAGTATGCCCGGATACGTTGAAGCATTCAAAGAGACATTTCCTCAGGAGGAGGATCCCATCACCTTCGATACTACCGCTCAGGCAATTGAGGCATTCGAGGCTACGCTCCTCACTCCTGATGCACCTTTTGACACCTATCTGCAGGGGGACAGTACTGCTCTCGTGAAACAAGAGCAGGAAGGTCTCAAACTCTTCATGAAGAAGGGATGTTCCTCCTGTCATGGAGGAATCAATATGGGAGGAACCGGCTATTTCCCCTTTGGGGTGGTAGAAAAACCCAACTCAGAAATTACTGCGGGAGATACGGGACGATTTAAAGTAACGGGGGTAAAATCTGATGAATATGTCTTTAAGTCCCCTTCCCTCAGGAACATAGCCATCACGCCGCCTTACTTCCATTCCGGTAAGGTGTGGAGTTTGAGAGAAGCAGTTGCCATTATGGGCTCATCACAATTAGGCATTTCCCTGACGCAGGACCAGACAGACAAGATAGTTGCATTCTTAAAAACGACTACCGGTGTACAACCCAGGATTGAATATCCTGTTTTGCCTGCCATAACAGAGGCAACACCAAAACCGAAACTGGATTAGCCATAGCAAATACTTTGTGTTACGCGGCTCACTACACTCTTTCTTTTCCCTTTCCACCTCAACAGGCTAAAACGGCGACCGCTACACGATATACCTGCGGCCCAGGATAATCAGGGGAAAGTACTCGTTATAGGTGTGGCTCTATGAAAAAGATACTGATTATTGGATCAACAGGATATCTGG
This sequence comes from uncultured bacterium, assembly GCA_938024025.1. Taxonomy (GTDB): domain Bacteria; phylum Desulfobacterota; class WTBG01; order WTBG01; family WTBG01; genus CALJBY01. The sequence continues at coordinate 800 of CALJBY010000293.1, read as the reverse complement.
GCACCTATCTCGTCCGGGAAGCCAAGCGGCAGGGATACTGGGTCCGCGCGCTCGCCCGCAACCCTCATAAACTTGACAGCGTGAAAGATTCTATAGATGACCTCTTTGTCGGAGAAGTGACTAAACCTGATACCCTTGCGGGTGTGTGTGACGACATAGATGTGGTCATGTCAGCCCTGGGAATAGCCAGTTCCAGAACCAGCGAAAAGATCCCCCTTGAAGATGTGGATTATCAGGGAAACAAAAATATTCTAGACTGCGCCCTATCCGCATCCGTTAAAAAGTTTCTGTTTGTTTCTTTCATTACCACGCCGGAGTTTCAGCATTTAGAAATTACCCGGATAAAAAGAATGTTTGAGAGGGACTTGATCGGTTCGGGACTCGACTACTGTATCATACGGCCAACGGCCTTTTTTGCCGACATGAAAGAATTTTTCGAATTCGCCAAAAAGGGAACAGTCTACCTTCTGGGACATGGCAACTACCGGGTAAATGCAATCCACGGGGCCGATCTCGCGAAGTTTTGCGTAGAAGCAATAGAATCTAAAGAACCCGACCTCCCCATTGGCGGCCCGGAAATACACACCTACCGGGAGGCAGCAGCATGCGCATTCAAGATTCTCGGCAAAGAACCAAAGATTAAAACACTACCGGGTGGGCTGCCAAAAATACTTTTAACACTCATGCGACCTTTCCTGAGCAAACGAAAATACACCTCCCTTCAATTTTTGATTCATGCGATGCAAAGTGATTCAGTCGCACCGCTCTATGGGACCCACACACTGGAAAGTTTCTTTCGG
>CALJBY010000292.1 GCA_938024025.1 uncultured bacterium | reverse complement strand
ACCTTCTGCAAACCCTCTTCAGGATGGGTTTCAGGGGTGGCATCTGCATGACAGTCATCGCACACCAGGCCAACCACCTCAAAGTGAACATCCTTGTTCCACGCTTCCTGGTCAATATAGAGGCGGGAGACATTTTCTGGCATGGCTTCAGGGGAACCTCCATACTCTTTATGACATACCAGGCACTCGCGGTCCTCATATGCTCCGGCACTCCACCAGGGAAACAGGCAGAGGACAAAAAGCAATACAACTATCATCACTGATCTGCTAACAATGCGAGCTGTTTGCCAAAATATTTTCATGTCGAAGCTCTCTTATAACTAATAAACCATTACGGTGCGGTATCTTTTTTCCCCAAAGCCTGCACGATGAGTTCTGTTATATCCTGTACCTTAATGGATTCCTCCATTTCCTTGTCTTTGGTAGCATCATCAAGCATGGTGAGACAGAACGGACATGCAGTACCGATCGTACCTGCTTTGGTTTTGAGGGCATCTTCAAAGCGAAGGTGGTTTATCCGTTTACCGAGATGTTCTTCCATCCACATACGGCCCCCGCCTGCTCCACAACAGAAGCTCCTCTCACCGGTGCGGTCCATCTCAACCAATCCGGCACCTGCAATACTGTTAATCACTTTGCGAGGTTCACTGTAAAGACCATTGTAACGGCCGAGATAGCATGAGTCATGATAGGTAATCCGCTGATCTACAGGATTCACCAGCGGCAACCTCCTCTCAGCAATCAAGCGGGCAAGAAATGCGCTGTGGTGATACACCTCAAAGGTACCACCGAGTTGGGGATATTCATTCTTTATAATATTATAGCCATGGGGGCAGGTGGTCACGATCTTTTTAACGCCGTATTTCTTCATGGCCTCGATGTTTTCCTGGGCAAGCTGCTGGAAGAGATACTCGTTTCCCATTCTGCGGGCGGAATCACCGCAGCACTTCTCCTCGGCACCAAGAATAGCGAAGCGGACACCCGCAGCTTGTAAAACCTGAACAAATGCTACCGCAACCTTCTTGTTGCGATCGTCAAAAGAACCTGAACACCCAACATAGTATAAAATGTCAATGTCCTTATCTTCCGCCTCTGACAAAATGGGTACATTCAAAGATTTAGCCCAATCACCGCGGGAAGCCAAGCCAATCCCCCACGGGTTGCTATTGACTTCCATGTTTCTGAAGACACCCGCCACTTCGGAAGGAAAACTGCTCTCCATCATTACCAGGTATCGCCTGAGGTCAACAACTTTTGGGATCTGCTCAACAAATACGGGACACTGCTCCATGCATGCCATACAGCTGGTACATGACCAGAGCTCGTCAGCGGTAATAGCACTTCCGATGAGGGGGGTAAGTCCCTGTTCACCGTCGGCCTCGCCCTTCTTCCCCAGTAAAATGTTTTCCTCGTTCTGTAAATGATTTTTGAGATCCTGGACCAATTTTTTAGGAGTGAGTGGTTTCTCCGAAAGGTAGGCAGGACACTGGTCCTGACATCTTCCACACCGGGTACAGGCATCAAGGTCGAGTAACTGCTTCCAGGTAAACTCATTAATAGTAGTTACACCAAAGGTTTCAGCCGTCTCAAAATCAGTTATGGGTGTCAGCTCTCCTTTGGGACCAGTGGAGCGCAGGAAGATATTAAGGGTAGAACTTACCAGGTGGAACAGTTTTGAATAGGGCAGGTAGGCAACCAATCCCAAAACGAGAAAGAAGTGGACTCTCCAGGTGAGGTGGTGAAGAAAGGGCGCAGTTCCTTCGCCCATAAGCCCGACGGCAGAAAGTATCTTTGACGCGAGCAATCCTACGGGAGTCCAGAGGGCATTGGGAGGATTAGTGATGCCGATGCGAAACCCCTCTATCACAAATCCGAGCAGGAAGAGCACCGATACCAGAATGAGGGCCAGGGCATCATCCGGTTTATTGTCCAAACGATCAGGCCTTAAGACATACCTCCTCACAATGGCAAGCAGGCAACCGATCAGGGCACAGAGCCCGATGATATCGAGGGCACATGAAAAATAAGTGCCAAAGGTCAGGGGGAGGAGAGCAATGGGACATTGCGTGATGATGACAACGGCCAGGGGAATACAAAAACCGATAACAATAAAGAGGTGCATTATCCCGGGGTAGGATTCCCTGGAAAAATATTTCTGGACTACCCCATACCGGACTGCCGACCAGATCCCCTCACCAAAAGATCGGCCCCGCTCCTCCTTCTTCCCTATGAACCACAACCTTACATGGCCATAGATGCCGTAGCAACATATTACCAGGGCAACAATGATGGAGAGAATATCCAGCAGACTGATCATCCGACATACCTCTTTGCTGTCTCATCAATGGAACTTGAACTGCTCTACTATTCCTGTTTTAACTTCTTTATTTCCTCGTTTAACTTGGGGACAACCTTAAAAAGGTCATCACATATCCCATAATCACACTTGCCGAATATAACGGCCTCCGGATCCTTATTAATTGCCACAATATATTTTGAGGTTCCCATGCCGGCAAAGTGCTGAATGGCACCGGAAATACCACAGGCAATGTAGAGATTAGGGGCAACCACCTTACCTGTTTGTCCCACTTGATCAGCCTGGTCTTTCCAACCGGCATCTACGGCTGCCCGGGAGGCTCCAACCGTAGCATTTAAAATCCCTGCCATTTCTTCAAGAAGCTGGAAATTCTCCGGGCCTTTCATACCGCGCCCGCCTGCAATAATGATTTCAGCTTCGGTAAGGTCTACCTTTTCGCCCGCTATCTTAAGCACCTCAACTATTTTTACCTTACTGTCATCAGGGCCAATTTCAGCTGCCACCTTTATAATTTCAGCCGTGCGCGATGCATCAGGCTGGCTGGGAATGAGCACGTTGGGACGTATGGAAGCCATCCTTGGTGTTGCATCGGAAAAACCCACCTCTGCATAGGCCTTACCGGCATACATGGGTCTCGTTGCAATGAATTGATTACCGTCACCCAGTTTAATATCCGTGCAGTCCACGGCTAACCCCGTATCCAGACGGGAAGCCACCCGGGGGAAGAGATCCTTTCCCATAACCGTTGCACCACCGAGCAGCATTGATGGTTCGTGCTGCTTTACCAAATCAACTAAAGCCTTGGTATAGCACCCGGTAGTATAGTCCTTGAGAGCGGCATTTTCAACCACATACACTTTGTCTGCACCGTACGGAGCAAACTTATCCGCCAATGATTCCACACTCTCTCCCATAATAACTGCACAGACTTCCTCTCCAAGCGTATCAGCCATTTTTCTGGCTTGACTT
>CALJBY010000291.1 GCA_938024025.1 uncultured bacterium | reverse complement strand
GATAAACGGGCTGTCGAACCACTCACCAGGGCTTTGGCCGATATGGATGGTGAAGTCCGCGAAGCTGCTGCTGCTGCTTTGGACACACTTGGCGAATAAAAATGGTCAAATTCATTTAAGGCGATCGGTCTGCGGATTATTGTCCCCCTCGGGGATTGGGAGAAAAACCCTCGCCTTTAGGCGAAGACTTTAGTATGCGTGCGGTGTGATGAATGATCTGTAATCCAGACATACTGCTGCGATGTTATGCTCCACATAGTTTAATTAACCAAATACCGCACGCCAGTTTTGCCTTGTAAACAGTACAAATTTGCAACATCTCCGAATGAATAAAGTTTGTATGGCAAAGGATATTGTGATTTTAAGACGGCTTGCAGCCGAGGCCCAAAGCTACCGCCTTTAGGCGGTAGTAGTTTACTTACAGGTTATAGAGTTCATTTCCCAGGGTGTGAACCCAGTTCTTTTTAAGAACCTCTTCTGCCTCTTCAGTCTTGTCCACCCCGAGTATCACAACAGCCTGATCACTTGCCCTGCCCAGATACGGATAGAGATAGTGGACATTTATCCGGGCATCCTTAAGCGGCTGCAGTACTGCATTAAGTCCGCCGGGGTGATCGGGAGTCTCAACGGCCAGGACATCGGTCTCCTTAACGGAATAGCCCTTGCTTGTTAAAATATTGATTGCCTTTGGGGGGTCATCCACCACACAGCGGACAGTGCTGATATCAGCGGTATCAGCAACTGAAATTGCCCTGATATTAACCCCTTCACTTCCCAGTATTTCACTGACGAGTGATAGCGCTCCCGGCACATTATCTAAACTAACAGAAATCTGCTTAATAAACATGATTACTTTTCCTTTACATAATCAAAACCCTGTTGCAGGGCTTCCTTATTGACTTTTAAGAGGCGGGCTTTTTTTGCACCCAGCAGCTCGGGAAGGTTTTTGAGAATACGTTTAAAGGAAACCAGATTGGTGACCCTGATAAATGCTCCCAGCATAATCATGTTGGCGACCTTTATGTTGCCAAGTTTTTCCGCCAGTTCGCTGGTCGGGACTTCGAGTATCTCAATATCCCCCCGTGCAGAGGTGGGGGTAACAATTGATGAATTCACCAGGATGAGACCTCCTGATTGAAGGAGGTTTTGAAATCGAACAAATGACGGCTGATTCATGGAAACAACAAACTCCGGTTGAGAGGAAACAGGTGAGGCAATCTCTTCGTCAGAAATAGAAACAGTACAATTGGCTGTTCCTCCCCGGACTTCTGCACCATAGGACGGGTAATAGGTAACATGCTTTCCCTCGAGCATGGCAGCATTTGCCAGTGTATGTCCCATAGAGAGCACACCCTGTCCACCAAAACCTGAGAAAATAGTCTTTATCAGCATTTTTTCTCTTTAATAACTCCCAGTGGATATTCCTTGATCATAACATCATCAATCCATTTACAGGATTCAATGGTACCCATCCTCCAATTGGTGGGACAGGGGGAAAGAATTTCCACCATGGAAAACCCGGTCTTTTTAAGTTGATGCTGAAAGCCCTTGGCAATAGCCTTTTTTGCTTTTCTCACATGTGCAGGACTGTTGACAGCAACCCGCTCGAGGTATGATGTTCCCTGCAACTGGGCAAGCACCTCACTGAACTTTAACGGATACCCTGCAGTATCCTGATTTCTTCCTGCGGGGGAGGTTGTTGTTTTTTGCCCGATCAGAGACGTCGGTGCCATTTGACCGCCGGTCATGCCATACACCGCATTGTTAACAAAAAAAACGGTAATCAGCTCACCCCGGTTAGCAGCGTGGAAGGTTTCTGCGGTGCCAATCGCGGCAAGGTCACCGTCACCTTGATAGGTAAAAACTACACTTCCGGGACGTGCCCTTTTAACACCAGTGGCGACCGCCGCGGCCCGACCGTGGGGGGACTCTATTAAATCAACATCAAAATAATTGTACGCTACTACTGCACAGCCAACACCCAGTGCACAGATGGTCTTCTCGTGGAGCTTCATTTCATCGATCACTTGGGCAATAAGCCGATGAATAATACTGTGGCCGCAACCGGGACAGTAGTGAAACGGTGCATTGTGTAATGATGCTGGTCGTTCAAATATCTTCTTCATTTGCCGCGCTTTCGTTGTGACTGATAATAGTGGCGTGAGATGATCCGATAGAGTTCCACGGGTGACGGGATGACACCACCGGGACGTCCATAGAAGTGAATGGTGCCACTGCCGTCCAGGGCGAGCTTCACATCGTCGATCATCTGACCGGCACTCATCTCAAAAACAAAAAAATCATGCAGTTGTTTAGCTGTTTCCCGAACTATTTCTGCAGGAAAGGGCCAGAGGGTCTTAGGCCGAATCAATCCCACCTTAAGATTTTCCTTCCTCAAACGGTTTATAGCACCCCTGGCTATGCGTGCAGCAGTGCCGTAGGCAACGACTGCCATCTCGGCATCATCCAGGAGAAAGGTTTCATAGCGCACTTCCCGTTGTTCAATGCGTTTATATTTCCTCATGAGCTTCCAGTTGTGGTCCTCCTGGTCCTTAGGATCCATCCTGAAGGAGTGAATTGCTTTTGAGGGTCTTCCCTTAGCACCGGTCAAGGCATAATCCTTGGTTATCTTTTTTCTCCCCTTTCTGGCTGGGATACGGACCGGTTCCATCATCTGGCCCAGCACCCCATCTGCTGAAATGATTACCGGCGTTCTGTAGCTATCTGCCAGATCAAACGCTAGAGAGGTCATGTCGGCGAGCTCTTGCACCGAAGCAGGAGCAAGTACAATCGTCCGGTAATCACCATGTCCCCCACCCCGTGTTGACTGAAAGTAGTCAGACTGGGCAGAATAAATTGAACCCAGCCCGGGACCGCCCCGCACCACATTAACGATAACCGCTGGCAGTTCCTGTCCGGCTAAATACGATATGCCTTCCTGCTTGAGACTTAT
>CALJBY010000290.1 GCA_938024025.1 uncultured bacterium | reverse complement strand
GCGAAAAGGTAGCTTAACAATTTTTCTCACCGCTATCTGCCCCCTCACCCTTCCCCTCTCCCCGCTGGGGAGAGGGATGGGGTGAGGGGAAACGCAAGCTATCTTTTTTGTATTTGATGCCTCGCAGCTCTGCTGCGGGGTAATTCACTATATAGCACCATCCCCTTTTACGGCTTCTGGGTATAGGATACGGTCAAGAGAGTGGTGGTAAAAGGTAAGTGTTTTAGGGTGCAAGTCGACCGGGGTGAGAATAGTGTTCTTGTCCGGGATGGACTGCTGTTACGATTGAGAGGTCAAAAACCTCATCTGCCGTAAGGGACTTCGTGATGTAGCCGAGACGGGTAAGGACCGGTATGAATTTCATGGTGGAGGCTCTATAGGGCTCGGGCAGTGATGCACAGTACTTGGGTGAGATAGAAAATACGTCCATGATGAAATCACTGTCAACTACCTTAATCTCGTTTGCAACGATGGCAGCTGCCTCGAGGGGTTGTTCCCTGATGAGATTGGAGGCTCTTTCATGGAGCAGCAGAAAATTTTCTAAAACACCGGTATTCTTAAAGAGTTCTTTTCTCACCACAATGCCATAGCTCGGGTTATACGGCCAAAGCAGGGAAGGAGGTATGACGATTTTAGTGGCACATTCCTTTTTACTGATGACTGCCAGGGGAGGGGTCCCCACTGCCGCCGCCAGTGTTCCCTTTTCAAGGGCTTCGGGAATGAGATCAGCCCAGCTGAAATTTGTAATTTCTATGTTTACCTTCTTCTCTTCAATGAGATTGCGGATTATGACATCGTGGATTGATCCTTTCGTAGGTGTGCCGAGCTTCTTGCCTTCAAATTGCATGAGAACCTGATCAATGCTTACACGCTCATCACATGAGTCAAAACTCGGAGGAGCTATCATTACCGTGCCCTCCGTATGTCCTCCAGCAATACAGATAATGGGTAACCCTTTTGCAATCCCTATCATGGCAGGGGGGAGGCCGATGTATCCTATGTCAATAGTGCCGTTTGCAAAGGCTTCAAGCATAGCAGGACCTGTCGGAAAGAGTTTCCATGCAGAGGTTATGGTCATCTCTTGCTCAATCCACTGCTCAGCCTTAATAATATGGGAGGTGTGATACATGGTTGAGAGATAGCCAAGTGTAAGGTGTTGCATGGTTTCTCCTTTAATGGTTTTGTCCGCACCCGCAGGAGCTTGTGGGTTGTTTTAAACAACTGTTCGTTTCAGTGGCGATGGCAGTCGAGAGTCTGTTCCATCTGGTTGCCACTAACCGCATGCCATAGAGGGTGACGATGAGTGAAGTCCCCATATCAGCAGCGACGGCCATCCATAAATTTGCCATTCCTAATAGTACCACCGTAATGAAGGCTGCTTTGACTATAAGAGAAAAGGCAATGTTGGTTTTAACTGTGGCGAGCGTCTTCCGTGAGAGGTGAACGAGGAAAGGAAGCTTAAGAAGATCATCTGACATAAGGGCTACATCAGCGGCCTCGATAGCGGCGTCGGTCCCGGCCGCTCCCATGGCTATGCCGACAGACGAAACAGCCAGTGCAGGTGCATCATTGATACCATCTCCCACCATGGCTATTTTTTTATGTTTGAAGAGGAGGTGTCTTATGGAAGCAACTTTTTCCTCAGGGAGCAGCCCTGATTGGAAACTGTCAATGGTAAGTTGTTTCGCAATGGCAGCAGCAACCCGTTCATTATCACCGGTAAGCATCATAATGTGTTTAATACCCTCGCATCTCAGTGCCGTAATGCAGGACTGTGCCTCTTTTCTGGGGGTATCAGCAAGGGCAATAATTCCACGCAGGGTATTGTGATGGAGAAGTATAGTGGTTTTCCCCTCATTTTCAAGTCGCTCAATGTCAGGCTCATAGGGAGTAGTGGTAATGCCCTTATCCTGAAGGAAAGAGCGATTTCCGATGAGGACGGTGTGACCATCAATGGTACCCTGCAATCCCTTTCCCGGATGGGTTACAAGGTCGAGGGGTTCAGTTAAGGAAAGGCGATTCTTTTCTGCCTTTCGGACAATTGCCTGTGCAAGGGGATGTTCCGACTTCATTTCCAGGGATGCGGCAGCAGTCAGAATATCGTCGGTGCTGTTAGAAGTGATGGCTACTACGTCAGTGACGTCAAACTGGCTGCGAGTGAGCGTTCCTGTTTTATCAAAAGCAATTGCCCTGATACCACCCATTTCCTCAAGATAGGCACCACCCTTAATGAGCACTCCTTTTCTTGATGCACAGGCGATGGCGGAGACTATAGAGACGGGTGTTGATATCACCAGTGCACAGGGACAGGAGATAACCAGGAGCATGAGACCGCGGTAAAACGATTCTGTGAAAGGCAGTGAAAAAGCGACTGGGGGAATAACCGATACCGCTACTGCACCAACTAATACGAGGGGTGTGTATATGCGGGAAAAGGAATCTACGAAGTTTTGCGATGGTGCCTTTTGCGCCTGTGCTTCCTCCACCAGATAAATGATACGGGAAAGTGTTGAATCTTCTGCAAGCTTCTCTACCTTGACATCAAGGGAACCGGGACCATTGAGGGAACCGGCAAATACCCTGTCCCCGATCAGTTTATCACGTGGACGTGATTCGCCGGTAATAGGTGATTCATCAATGGCAGAGGTGCCCTGGATAATGATGCCATCTACAGCAACCTTTTCACCCGGCTTAACAATAATGAGATCGCCCAGAGCAAGTTCCGTTACAGGAACGGTGCGCAAACGTCCGCCCCTTTTTAAATGTGCCTCTTTGGGGGTGAGGTCCATGAGAGATCGTATAGCATTGCGCGCTTTTTCCATGGTGTATGATTGCAGTGCGTTTCCTAAAGAAAAGAGAAAGACCACGATTGCTCCCTCTGCAAACTCGCCTATTGCCAGTGCACCAACTACGGCTGTGCTCATGAGGAAATTCATGTCAAAGGTTTTGGCGACAAGAGAATGGTACCCGCTGCGGGCGACATAATAGCCACCGGAAAGGATGGCACAGAGATAGAAGAAGTGAGGGACGGTGATCTGAAATGTTCCAAGAAAGAGAGGGGAGGGTGGGATGAGGTTTCTAAAGAAGTAGACGGTTGATGCCAGGAGGATAAAGAATCCTGAAAGAATGGTGGCGAAGACCCTCCTGTTTTGCAGTGAAAAGCTGCTGATACTTATGGGAGAAGTTTCCGCTCCGCTGATGGTGGCTTTATACCCTGCCTCTTCCACTGCAGTAATGATAGTTGCCCTGCTGGTCCTTGTTCCTTCATGGGCCACTACCATTGATGCCTGTGTGAAATTGACACGCGTTTCGTGTACGCCATCCAGTTGCGAGATCATTTTTTGTAGTTTCGAAGCACAATCCGGACAATCGAGTCCTGACAGATCAAATGAAGATTGTGTAAACGTACTGGCAACAGAAGATATTTCAGGCTCTCGGCAGCGGTAACCCGCTTTGGTGATGGTTGAAAGGATGTGGTCACGGGTGACCTCCTCAGGTTCGTATTCAAACCAGATTTTTGAGGTAGCATAGTTTATTGAAATCCAGGTTATGCCTGGTATTTTTGAGAGGGACTGTTCCAGTTTCAGCGCACAGTCGGGGCAATCGAATCCATCTATAGTGTAGTGTTCATGACCATAGTGGGATATTATTTTTTGTCCTTGGCGGGAAACATAATTTTCAATAACATTAAGCGAGGTAATTGCGGAGTCAAATTCGATGAGCATAGTGGAAGCATCTTCTGTAGCTTCCACCCGCTTTACTCCTTTCAGTCTTGAAATATCATCTTTCAAGCGGGCGATACAGTTGAAACAGTCTCCAACCTCCCTCAGTGTGAGAGGAATTTTTATGCGAGTGACTTTTATCATGGGTTGGTATGCGTATACTCTTAATGGTGCGTTCCTGCAACTACCGTAAGTCCCTTCTTCTCGATCATGGTGACAATTGCTTCACGGTGGGGACAGGGAGGCTGATAGGCGTCTTTTGTCATACACGAGGAAAGATGGACCACATCGACTTTGACTGTTTTTATAAGATTGTTGAGAAGCCTCGAAATTCTGCGTCCCGGACATCCGCCACAGGTGAACATGGCAACCAGCTGTGCGTTTTCCCCATACGCTTTAAAGTTAACCTTTCGTGCCTGCAAAGAGAGAAGGCATGCACTACCGGGACAGGCCTCTGAAATGCGATCGCAGCGGACTATGGCGATAGTGGTCTTCTTCTCTTGTGGATCGGATTCCATAAAGCTCATATATTCCTCAAAAACGTCTTGCACATCTTTAAGGGTAACACTTTCTTTCCCCTTTTCCGTTACCACGCCTTCAACCTTTTTTTTAGCCATGTCGCGCACAAACTCAGGGGCTTTTTCGAGTTCTTTAAGGGCAGTCTTCGTCCATTTCATCTTGTAAGCCTCCGTTCACTTGTCTTTCAGGGTCACGCTATACTTATTGACCAGATGGTGCGGATGGTAAGAAAGCTTAGCTTGCCGCAAGCCCTCCTCTCCCAGATCCTGCTCCCGATTGATGTAGGGAATCTCTTTCCACTCATGGAAACAAAACTCCTGGTTAATGAGCTGATAGAGGCCGTCAAAAGCGGGATTAGCCTTTTCTATGTGAATAACCGCCGTCCGGGGATTGAGCTGTTCTCCTAAAGCAAAGGCTTCAACCTTTTCGTTGATTTGAATTACACCGCCCTTAAAATCCAGGGCATTCATGTTTTGCAGGGCTTCGTAAATTGCCCGCTCTTCGCCGAGAAGGCTGGAAAACATTTCACAATGTTTGAGATTGCACCACTCAGATTCCAGGGCAAGACACGATTCAATCAGTTCGGAAGAAAGGGAGGTGTACTGATAGGTGTGATTCTTTTTGAATTGATTAATGTGGTTCCTTTTACGGTGAAACCTGTTTCCTTCCAGTTGTATCAGGTCTTGCGTACGGTACACATAGTCGGCATTATCTCTGTCAGGGATTATTGCTAAATGATCGGCGCTGGCAAGAAACTTTTTGACGAGAGATTCCGGTACTCTGCGGAGGCTGGGTGTGATTCCCTGTCTTTTGAGGTGGTGCAGAAACGCATATGTGCGGTCCTGGAAATTATCAGTACATATGGGTGGTAAAAAGAAGGGTTGACTTTCTTCAGGCTGCGCTAACAGGCAGATACACTCATCCCAGAGGCACCAAAGGAGGTGATAGTAGTAGTTCCAGATAAAAAGGTTAGTAAAGGTGTATTCAGAAATATCAGGTGGTGAACTGGTAAGAAAATCCTGAAAAATGCTTTTATCTTCAATTCGGATTTCTCTGAAATAGGGGTAGTGGGGGATTTCCATTGCACGTACGGTTTAAACGTTACTGGGTAAAAAAACACCTGGCTTAAGGAGCTCTGAACTGTCAGGTACGCAAGGGGTACACCAACGGAGTTCAAAGGAACACCTTAAGCCAAGTGATCAGGTGCGTTTATTCAACTTTGTTAAACAGGTTGCTCTCTGCACCGCATACGGGACACTTGTCGGGTGCCTGTGCCTCAATGGTGTAGCCACAGCGTTGACAGACATAGTAGGGGGCATCGGTGAGGGAATCTAATGACTCGGCTGCCTTTTTATAGAGGGCACCATGGACTTTTTCAACTTCATTCGCCCAGTGGAAAGTTTGCAGAGCGGCATTATTGCTTTCAGCCTTTGCCTTTTCTAAAAACTCGGGGTACATGGAGGTAAACTCGTGGTGTTCTCCTTCATAGGCTGCTTTGAGATTTTCCATGGTGGACTTCACATCTCCAATGACATTTAAATGGTTGTGGGCGTGAACGGTTTCTGCAGCAGCAGCAGCTCTAAAAAGTCGAGCGGCCTTCGGCAAACCTTCTTCGTCAGCCTTCTTAGCAAAGGCGAGATATTTTCGATTGGCCTGGGATTCTCCTGCAAAGGCTTCCTTAAGATTGTCTAATGTGCTTCCCATAATAACCTCCTCTTATAGTGTTTTGTGTTAAACTGTTTCATTAAAAAAGGGAGCGCGGTGTTCCCGCACTTTTTCAATGCGTTTGCTTTTGCCTTTTCCAGATGCAGAGCAATTCTCCATGGTGATAGTTGGTGTTAAGCAGTTCCCATCCCTCCTTTCCAAGTTCATTGAGGGCAGATGCTAAGGTATCTGTACCGAGTGCGCATACGTCATTTACCATACAGCCGCCCGCATTATCACAAGAGATTACCGGTCTCGTTTTTTTTGATTCTATGCACTTTTCGAGTTCATCCATTACATGATTGGTGACTTTATATTCCCAGGCTGCCATAGTCGTTACTCCTGCTTGGGTGTATGCTTTCTGCTCATAGAGGTCCCGCAGGTTTGTTGCTTGTAA
>CALJBY010000289.1 GCA_938024025.1 uncultured bacterium | reverse complement strand
CCGCACTGCAATCGCTGAAGGCCGGGCAGACTATACTCCTGTTTTTCTCTCAGATTTGCCGCACCTCTTCCGCAATGGCACCATCCCCATTGATGTTGCACTGATTCAAGTCACCCCACCAGACGAACATGGATTCTGCTGCTTGGGGGTTTCAGTGGATGTTGTAAAATCAGCTGCTGAAAGTGCAACAATGGTCATCGCGGAAATAAACCCACAAATGCCACGCACACGTGGTGACTCCCTCATTTCTATTGACCAGATTGATATCCTTACAGAAAATGATACACCCCTCCCGGAAGTTCCCTCTCCACCACCGGATGAAATTGCTGAGAAGATTGCTAAAAATATTTCCCGGTTCATAGAGGATGGTTCCACCATTCAAATGGGTATTGGTACCATTCCGGCTGCCATTACCAAATTTTTAAAAAGCAAAAACGATTTGGGTGTCCACTCTGAAATGATTTCAGACGGGGTTGTCGATTTGTGGCAAGAGGGGGTTATAACCAACCGGAAAAAATCTATCCATCAGGGGAAGATTATCACCACTTTTTGTATGGGTACGAAAAAGCTCTATGATTTCGTTAATGACAACCCTTTCGTTGAATTCCATCCCAGTGAGTATGTTAATAATCCCTATATTATCAGCCTTAATGACAGGATGGTTGCCCTCAACTCTGCCCTGGAAGTTGATCTGACCGGCCAGGTTACCGCTGAATCTCTCGGGCACATGTTCTATAGCGGCATCGGTGGGCAGGCCGATTTTATGCGGGGCGCTTCCAAGTCAAAGCGAGGAAAGCCAATCATTGCTTTGCCCTCGACAGCAAAAAATGGATCTATTTCCCGCATCGTACCACACTTGAGTGAAGCAGCCGGGGTGGTAACCTCCCGCGGAGACGTCCACTACGTGGTTACCGAGTATGGCGTGGCATCGTTGCATGGAAGAAGCATTCGCGAACGGGCAATCGCATTAATTAATATTGCCCATCCTCAATTTCGAGAAAAACTGCTCAGATTTTCCAAGCTACGCTGCTATGTATATGCCGATCAGGTATTACCAAAAACTGGCACGCCCTATCCTGAAGAATTGGAAATCACGAAACGCTTTGGCCACGACTTAAGCATTTTCTTCAGACCCGTAAAACAAACTGACGAACCCCTGATGAAGGAGTTCTTTTACTCTTTTTCAAATAAGAGCTTTTACCAGCGATTTTTTACTCATCAGGTAGCAATGCCTCACAGCAAGCTTCAACACCTGGTCAATCCTGACTATGATGAAGAAATGGCACTAACTGCCCTCATTAAAAAAGAAGATAGAGAGCTTATTATTGCCGTTGGTCGCTACTATCTTGATCGTTCAACCAACATGGCAGAGATTGCCTTCATCGTCCATGACGACTATCAACACAACGGGATTGGTACCTTTCTCTTTCAATACCTCATTGAAATTGCAAAAAAGAGGGGTATTAGAGGATTCAAGGCTGAGATACTTGCAGAAAATACCATTATGCTGCACGTTATCCACAAATGCGGTTATCCTGTGCAAAGCAAACTTGAAGATGACTCTTACGCTATTTCCATTATCTTCGACAGGTAATGCTTGCAACAGCTGCTTCCGCAAACACACTTTTTTCTCCTGCTTTTCGTATTATTTCATATTGACTTATAAAAACAATTATGATAGAAATGTGACAAGTATCCTTGCATTAATCGTGACTATTGTTAGAAAGAGGGGGTACGGTTTTTTAACCATTTCCTGATTCCTGCAAGAGCGATTAATTGTCAAGAGCGTTTAATTAATTTTTAGTATGGGGGATTTTAGGTATGGTTAAAGGAGTAGTGAAATGGTTTAATGAGAAAAAAGGTTATGGATTCTTATCTCAAGAGGACGGGGATGATGTATTCGTACATTATTCAAGCATCCAGGGGGATGGCTTCAAAACCCTCAAGGAGGGAGACCCCGTAGAGTTTGAAGTCCAGGAAGGACCCAAAGGTCCTCAAGCGGTAAATGTTACGCTGACATGACCTCCACACTACAGTAAACTGACCAAAAGTGGCAGCCCGGTGGCTGCCACTTTTTTATCTTTACTATCCGCAACCACCTCAGCATGTTAACCTATGAGCATTTTTTATGTGAAAACATTCCTTCTAGCAGGTGCGCTTCTTACGATCTCTTTTGCCCAGCTCCCCGAAGGCAACGGAGAATCTCTCTTTAACACGACAACATCCGCACAGAAACTCCATCAACTAACCACTCCGGAGATTGATGACTACATTAAAGCCCTTTCCCAAAACCGCTTTACACTGGCACAAAAAATTGCAACCTATTCCTACCTCTCCCTCGGAACTCCTTACGTACAGGGCTGTTTGGGGGAAGGCAGCACCGGAAATTACGATAAAGATCCACTTATAGACTTCAACAAGGTTGACTGCACGACCTTCTGCGAACAGATTCTGGCACTCTCCATCTCAAAAGATTACCAGGATGCCTTCCGGAACCTTCAAAAGATACGCTACCGCAACGGCATCAAACAATTTACCAGCAGAAACCATTTTATACTGGCAGATTGGCTTCCCAACAATCGATGGCTGTTGAAAGATGTAACGCAAGAAAAAGGTGGTCCTCTTTGTAAAGAAATGGTCAAAGACATTGACCGAAGTACTTTTGCTGCTTCTCTTGGATATGATAACGTAAAAGGTTTTGTGCCACCCCAGGTTGTGAGCATATACTATTTACCTAAACACCACCTCCTCACCATCACCTCTGAGCTCAAGGGCAGTGAAATCATGGTACTCATAACCACCCGGGCAGGCATTTTTGCCGCTCACATGGGTTTCATCATTAAAAACGAAGATGGATCCCTCTCCTTCCGCCACGCAAGCCGCATCAATAAAAAGGTCATTGATGAGCCGCTCAAAAAATTATCCGAGAGACTTTCGATGGATGAGCAGCTCGCGGGGATCGTGCTTTTGGCAGTACGGGATGATTACCGCATCCCCTTTGAGCAGGCTAACGATACACTTCAATAAAACGCCTTATTTTCTCTTCAATGATCGACTCTGCTTCCCGCACATCATCCTCTCTCTCAAAGACAGAAGCAAGGCTCATAAAAATGGTGTCGAACCGTGATGGTTCCATCCCCCATGTTTTCTTATACTCAATCCGCGCAATACGATATTCTGCCCGGGAAAAATAGTACTTGCCCAGCCGCTTGTTTCTCGACAAAAACCTCCATGCTGTTTTAAGCTCAAAAAAATCACGCAAGGCAGTTTGTACCGGTATGGTACAGAGCCGCTCATCACGCAGTCTGTCCCCGAGCCGATTTTGAACATGACTAAAAAATGCCTTGACGAAATCCACATCAGTTATCACCAGCCCGTAGAGATACCAATCATCAAGGGAACCTATGACAGCTCTTTGTTCCTCCGGGGTAAGACAGGTAAAGCTGATACAAAAATGATCTCTACAGAGCTGAGCGCCATAAAATGAACACGTCCGTAAATCAACCCCGTGATGAAGCAACGGGTGCAGCAAACATCCAACCTTCCTGGACTCCCTATCCACAAATCCCAGAAATTCGCAATTATAAATAGTCTCAAAAAGTTTTGGTGCAGGGAGAAATGCCTTAACCTTCCTGCGGTAGCGAAACACATCCGGTTTTTCACCCGAGGAGAAAAACAGCTTGGTTCTTCTCTCCAAGAGGGAAACAAGGGTTGTTCGCACGTTATCCTCAAAGTTATAGAGGCCGCAGCAGGCCCCACAGGACTTTGTGCTATCCGGCTGACACAGATGAAGAGGATATTGTCTCATACATTCCTCCTGTCATTGCACCCCAAGGGCACTTCCCCAGGATGATTACATCATCCTTCAGGGCGCGAGGCCGAAGGGAGCGTGGCAATCTCATTGTTTGCAACCCTTATGAGATTGCTTCGGTCGTTCCACTCCCTCGCAATGACATTATGACAAAACATCTAAGGAGAGAGGAGGAAATCTTTTGCACGTAATGTCAGTAAGTACGATTATTAAGTCAATTTTGCAGGAACGTCCCCTATGTTGAATCAAACAAAAAGGTGCGCAAGAACGCACCTTTTACTTATAACTGTTCACTGAAACTGGTAACCGTCAATTTTCAAACTTACAAAGCAAGCGTCTCCAGTTTGTGGTTGGGATAGTCCAGATATTCCATCTTTGTAGGTGTAATCTTAATCAAGCAATAACCGGGATCCGTAGGGCCATCTTTCCAGAAGACACTCCATGCATCCTGCCACATCTGTTTACGTGTTACATCATCTTTCACAACTTCTGCCGTTCCCAGAGCGGAGACACTGCTGTGGTCAGTTGGCCGGTAATAGAAGACACTTGCAGCCGGATTCTTTTCAATTTCCTCAAGCTTCCGTGACTCACTTCCTGTGGCATACCAGATGATCATATCATCTTTAAGGGGCAGGTGCGCCATCATTCTCCCCCGGGGGGTCCCATCTGCTGCCAGGGTAATGAGGTTAGAATACTGGTAACTTGCGCAAAAATCGAGAATAGTTTTCTTTACATCTGCGTCTGACATTATAACCCTCCTTTGCTACAGTATGCTTTGCACGATTTTTCAAGTTCTCAAGGACGTGAGGACTCACCTTTTTTACACTTCGCCTGCCTTTTTCTGAAGCTGTGCGTAATCCTGGTTAATCCTTTCTTGAATCTCTTTTCTCAAGTCTTCTGTAAGGTGACGAAACCTCCCCTGTAACTTTAAATACTCATCAAGGGGTTTGATCTTAGACACTTTCTTGGTTAATCGATACTGGCCATGCTCCACTTCATAGAGGGGAAAGAGTCCCGTCTCTACCGCCAGCTTACCCAGCTGGATAGAACGCTCGGGAGCTGACCTCCACCCCGTCGGGCACACGGAATAGACGTGAAGGTATTTAGCACCTTTAATACTCTTTGCCTTATTGACCTTATTGATTAAATCCCGGGGATAGCTTGGATTGGCCGTTGCAACATAGGGAATATTGTGAGCAACAGCGATCGCCGGCATATTCTTTTTCCAGGTCTTTTGGCCTATACTCACCTTCCCCGGGGGTGAAGTAGTGGTCATCGCCCCATAAGGAGTTGAACTGCTGCGCTGTATACCGGTATTCATATAGGCTTCATTGTCAAAGCAGACATAAAGGAAATCGTGTCCCCTTTCCAGCGCACCGGAGAGTGCCTGCAAACCAATATCGCTGGTACCGCCATCTCCACCCATGCCGACGACGGTGATTTCTTTCTCAGAAATCTTCTTCTTTCTCTGTAAGACTTTCAGTGCCCCTTCAATGCCTGAGGCAACTGCAGCAGTATTTTCAAACAGGGTATGAATCCAGGGAACCTCCCACGAGGTATTGGGAAACGGGGAACTCACAATCTCCATACACCCGGTGGCATTGGCAATAATGACATCCTTGCCCAGTGCCTTACACACCAGACGGAGGGCCAAAACTTCACCGCACCCGATGCAGGCCCGGTGGCCGGGAGCAAAATATTCTTCTGATGGTATCGAAGTTTTTTTAGCAGTCTGTTCCATTACTCTCTCACCCCAATCATTTCATATGCCCTGTCCTGTCCCTTTTCAGCGTCAGAAATGGCCTTTTGCAGTATCTGTTCAAAGTCTTCAGGAAGGACATCCCTTCCACCTAAACCACCCACAAAACCCACGATGTGCGGACTCTTTTCCATGCCATAGCAGGCAGCTTTAATCTCACTGCAGACGGGACCTCCCGTACCTCCATAGGAAAGACAGCGGTCAAACACAGCAAGTACACTAGCACCGCTCACTGCTTGCCGCAAATCATCAAAGGGAAAGGGTCTCCACAGGCGAAGTTTTATCAGGCCAACCTTTTTACCTTCATCTCGCATCTTATCTATGGCAAGCTCGGCTGGCTGACTAAAGCTCCCCATGGTTAAGAGCATCACTTCTGCTCCTTCTGCCTTATAGGTTTCCACCGGCGTGTAGTGACGTCCAAAACGCTTGCCAAAGTCATCCCACACACTGCGGATCGTATCGGTTGTTGAAATAAGTGCCTCTTCCTGTGCCTTCCGGGCTTCAGTGTATATTGCCGGAGGTGCAAAAGCCCCCATGGTAACAGGCTTGTCGGGGTGCAGGGGAAAAGGATAGGTATAGGGAGGAAGGAAAGAGTCCACCTCTTTCTGGTCCAGCAGCAGCATGGGCTCTACCACATGGGAGACGTGAAATCCATCCAGGTGGACCATCACAGGAAATAACACCTTGGCATCTTCAGCTATTCTGAATGCACAGATGGTTTGATCAAAGGCCTCCTGTCCGCTGGTGGAAAATATCTGAATCCATCCACAGTCCCGTGCAGCCATGGCATCTGAATGGTCTCCCCAGACATTAAGTGGTCCTGAAAGAGCGCGGTTGCATACCGCCATGACAATCGGCAACCGGGAGGAAGACGCAACGTATAATACCTCATGCATCAATTCCAGACCCTGACCTGCTGTTGCAGTAAAGGTACGGGCACCAGTCGCT
The DNA here is from genome assembly GCA_938024025.1 of uncultured bacterium. GTDB lineage: Bacteria > Desulfobacterota > WTBG01 > WTBG01 > WTBG01 > CALJBY01. The sequence continues at coordinate 4,232 of CALJBY010000289.1, read as the reverse complement.
GATGAACCCAGGCATGCACTCATAGCAGAATGCTCTGATTCTACACAGATAAATTCTGCATCAACCCGACCATTTGCCACAATTTCTGAAAGGCTCTCTACAATATGGGTTTGTGGCGTAATCGGATACGCCGCTGCTACTTCAATCCGCGCTAATTTGGCAGCCTCAGCAACAGCAATGGAGGCTTCTATACCTACACGTTTAGTCATTTTTCTTCCTCTGCTACCATGGTAATGACACTCTTAGGACACTCATGCGCACATATGCCACATCCCTTGCAGTAAAAGAGGTCAGCTTTATAGTAGCCCTCCGCATCATCAGGATGGATACAGGGTTCAGGACAATAGAGGGCACACAGTCCACACTTAATACATTTGGATGAATCGTAGGTCGGTCTCTGGGACCTCCAGTCACCTGTGCGATATGATCTCGCACTTCCCGGTTCTGTAACAATACAACCGATTTCCAAATCCTTCCAGGTAAGTTCAAAGTCTTGTTTTGACACCAGATTACTCCTCTACCACTGTTTCTTCAAAGGCCTTTTGACAAACGGTAATATTTCTCTCGGCAATTTTTCCGAAACGGTGGCGTAACGGTTCAAGCAGGGATTCCATGTTAATAAGCCCTGAAGCCTTAACCAGCGCTCCAATCATAGTCGTATTGGTAATCGGTAGGCCAAGAATCTCCTGTGCGATTTTAGTAGCATCAAGTACAGCCGTTCTGTTCTTTATAGAGAACTCTTCCTTAATAGCAGCAAGCGATTTGCGCGTGTTGATCACTATGATACCATCGGGCTTAAGCCCCGTGAGTGATCCACCCACCTCAATCAGAGAAGGGTCCAGCACAACCACCACGTCCGGTTCATTAATACCCGAGCGCAATCGGATCGGCTCATCACTTACCCGGGTATATGACTGCACGGGCGCCCCTCTCCGCTCCGGCCCGAAACTGGGGAAAGACTGGGCATACTTTTCTTCACTAATGGCTGCCAGTGCAACCAATTCCGCTGACGTCACAGCCCCCTGACCACCTCTTCCATGAAATCTGACTTCAATCACAGCACTACCAATCCTTTTTCAATGAATACTAAACGTTAACGAAAGCAAGAGCTAGTACCCGACCAATACAAAAGAACTTTCCCGTTAAAAAGCACTAAAGGAAAAATGACCGTTATACTACCTGTGGTGCTTTTACCGGACACACCTTCACACAGGTTAAACACTCCAAACAAAGATCCACATCTATGCAACTTCTATCATTAACCAGGCATATCGCAGTAGCCGGACACAGATCTATACAGCCACCACACCCGACACAAGTATCCACATCAATCTTAACCATACCTGAAATCCTCCTTCAGCATTAAAAAATGTGCACTATGACTACCATGAAGGTTTGTTTTCTGTCAAATACTTTTTTAGTCCAAAAATGGCTAAAAGCTCCTCCGGCCTTCCATGGCCTTTTTCAAGGTCACGCCGTCTGTGTACTCAATATCTCCGCCCATGGGGATCCCCTGAGCAATACGGGTAACCTGAATGCCGAGGGGTTTAATCATATTAGCCAGATACAGTGCAGTCGCATTTCCGTTTGTTGTGGGGTTAGTGGCAATAATGACTTCTTTTACCTGACCGCTCTTGAGCCGTGTGAGCAACTCCTGGATCTTTATATCATCGGGACTAATGCCGTCCAAAGGAGAAATAACCCCGTGCAGCACATGATAGCACCCCTTGAATTCACCGCCGTTTTCTAACGCTATGAGGTCTCCCGGTTCCTCTACAACACAGAGCGATTCCTTATCTCTCTTCGCGCTTGTGCATATCCTGCAGGGATCTTCATCAGTAAGATTGCAGCACACCTTACACAGCGTAATCTTCTCTTTAACACTGACAATACTCCGTGCAAGATCCATCGCTTCCTCTTTGGGACACCGGAGAATATAGAGTGCCAGGCGAGCAGCCGTCTTCTCTCCCACCCCTGGCAATTTAGCAAGTCTTTTAATCAATCGTTCAATAGGTTCAGCAACCCTGCTCATAGCACCGTCATTTTCTGATTAGGTTAATCCCGGTATTTGCAAACCACCGGTAATTTTTTTCATCTCTTCCGCGACCATCTCCTGGGATTTTCTCAACCCTTCGTTGACTGCAGCAACAACCAGGTCCTGGAGCATTTCTTTATCGCTTGCATCTATCACTTCAGGTTCAATGGTAATAGACATGATCTCCTGCTTTCCGGTAACAACCACAGTAACCATTCCGCCGCCGGCAGAAGCCTCAACGGTCTTTTGGGCAAGCTCTTCCTGTACCTTTGCCATCTGAGCCTGCATTTTTTGAGCTTGTTTCATGATAGACCCTATATTTTTCATTGTCTCCTACCCCCTTCATTTTCGTTTTTCAAGTGACGTTTCACGTTTTATGTGAGGATACAAAATACTCTGGGTTACGCGCATACAATGATGTATGACGTGAGTGAGCTATGGTAACCAGTGGTGGAGTACCGGAGTGGTGGTTTTTATCTTGCCGTCATTTGTCACTGGTCATTTGTTCTTATTGCTAGCCAATGGCTAATGACAATTGACTAATGACAACAACTTCTATCTCCTGTCTCCTAACTTCTTTTCATTCTAGTTTTCCTTCGTGGTTCAAGTGTTTATTGTAGGCATTTATATTTTTTCTCTGCGTTCTCTGCGGTGACGTTACCTTTATCATTAAGTTAACCAATTCAACCAATAAAACCGATTGAACTAATTCAACTCCTTTTTACTTCTGACTCGTGTCTTCTCCATAGAGTACATCAACAATCTTTCCATCAAAGATGGATAGGGCTTCATTGACCAGGGGATTACGCACAGCGTTATTCTGGTTATCACCCGCACCCCTGGTTTCCTCTTCAGCAGATTGAACTGATGTGTCAATGATGTCTTCTTCCCCAAGAGGAGTAATGGTAATGCGCATTTTTCTTCCAAAAAACTTCTCAAACATTGTATTCAGCTGTTTTGTATTGTCCTTGTCCTGAGCGCTCTCCATGAAAAGTGAGTTGCGGGTAAAGCCCAACTCAATCGCCTTGTCATCGATACGGAGAAGCTTCCCGTGGTCCAGTACTGCTGCCAGCATAGGTTTCTCATTTCTGGTGAAGGCTAAAAGTTTCTCCCATCTCTGGTTGTGATCATCTTCGCTAGAGTCCGTGTGCGTTAGGGGCACAGCATCTTCTTTTAACGGGGCGGGGGCATCACTCCTGCCCTCCACTTCTTCATAGTTCACTGCTTCGCATCCCACGCCCTCGGGGGAGACCCCACGCTTGGTTAAAATTTTCTTCTCCAGGTCATTAAGCTTTGCCAGGGCATCATCCAAGGGCACTAACCCTTTGAGATAAACCATCTTAAGTAAAAGCATTTCGAGAACAATGTGCGGCATTGAAGAGTGGTAAATCTCACCTTCTGCTTTCAGCCAAACATCAAAAAGTCTTTGTAGTATCTCGACAGAACTATCCTCAACCTGTTTTCTCAAGACATCACATTCATCACAGGTCAGGTCGATCAACTGATCAGGATTTTTACTGCTCTTCACCACGATCATATTTCTCAAATGTTCAAGAAAAGCCTGATAAAACTGCCTGGTATCATATCCGGAAGAAAACAACTCGTTCACGGTAGCAAGGCACCCGTTTACATCCTTATCTACGAGAGCTTGGGAGGTCTTCAATAGTATATCCCTCGCTACAATTCCCAAAACATCAGTGATCGCCTCATCACTGATGTTTTTTCCTGCATAGGAAATGACCCGATCCAGCATACTCTGGGCATCCCGCATACTGCCTTCCGCCTCTCTCGCAATCCATCGCAACCCGTTCTTACTTATGGTAATCTCCTCCTCTGCAGTGACGTGCATGAGGTGATCCACAAGTTCCTCTAGTGGAATGCGACGCAGATCAAACCGCTGACAGCGGGAAAGGACTGTGGAGGGAATCTTCTGCGGCTCAGTGGTAGCAAACATGAAGATGACGTGAGCAGGTGGTTCCTCCAGTGTTTTCAGCAAGGCATTGAAGGCACTATTTGACAACATATGTACTTCATCAATAATGTAAATTTTATACCGCTCCCGAGAGGGAACATACTTAACACTCTCCCTCAATTCCCGCACATCATCCACACCCGTATTTGAAGCACCATCAATCTCTAAAACATCAATAGTAGTCCCTTCAGTAATCTCTTTACAGGAGGCACACTGGCAGCAGGG
>CALJBY010000288.1 GCA_938024025.1 uncultured bacterium | reverse complement strand
GTTCCCTCGGAGATGTCCGGAATAAAAATCTCCCAGATACCTGAAGACCCCAGGTTCCTCATGGGATGGGCACGGTGATCCCAGCTGTTGAAATCAGCGATCAAACTTACTTGTTGAGCGTTAGGAGCCCACAGGGCAAATGAAACCCCCTCAATCTCACCACACCTTCTACGATGGGCTCCGAGTTCCCGGTAGGCTTGATGATAGGCTTCGCCTCTCAATCTACCGAGATTAAAATCACCTATGGTTGGCAGGTAACGATAGGGGTCGTCCTTGAGACACAGCTCATGGTTGGTTTGAAATTCAAGTTTATAGGGGAAAAAGTCGGACCGCTCCTCCATAACTGTTTCAAACAAGCCAGCCGCATGGATCTTTTCCATCGGAATGCGGGGAAGGTCTCCCCCTTCGACGACGACGGAGGCCCGCGCCGCTCCCGGCAAAAAAGCACGGATGACGACAGACGCTGAGCCGCCATTTACCAGCTTATGATTTCCCAGAATCGAATGGGGGCTTGGATGTTTCCCCTCTATGATCTGATCAATTTCCTCCGGACGTAAAAGCGTATCCATCATTACACTCTCGATTGTTTAGATTGCTTCGTCGCTACACTTCTCACAATGACCTGTGTGCCCTTTATGCTCTCTATCACTATGCGAGGAATCTTGCTCCTCGCAATGACCATCAGCTGCCATCATTCTTCCTCCTCAAGGAAGACTTCTTCCCCTTCTCCTAAAACGTTCTCTTCATCCAAGGGGAATTCCTCTTCTTCGGAAGGGATAACCTCTTCTCCTTCTTCTTCGCCTGCTATCTCATCTGCCTGGTCTTCCAGACCCTCTTCAAAGGGTTCCCCCTCTTCTCCACCTTCGACGTATTCCCCCTCTTCCATCTCCTCCTCTTCTCCTACTTCTTCAGGGGGCACTTGTTCATCCTTACCACTGGTGATTTCTGATTCAGGCTCAGGGGGTACATCCTCCTCATCATCTGCGTCAGCTTCTTTTTCGCTTTCATCATCAGACTCTTCCCGTTCATCAGCAACATCCTCTTCAGGTTCAGCATCGGTCTCCTCTTCGGGAACACGCTCTCCGGCCGCTGGTGGCACCGGCACCTCTTCATCAAGAGGGGTCACTACCTCTTCATCAAGAGGAGTCACTACCTCTTCCTCAAGAGGGGTCACTACCTCTTCCTCAACAGCACTGTCACTTTCCTCTAGAGCCTGCTCCTCTTTGATAGCGGGAATTGATGGCTCTCGCAGTTCATCCTGCTCCACCCTTTGAGAGCGCGGCCTTATTTTCCCGGGCGGTTCGCCCTGAGCGGCAGCTTGCGTCTCTCCGGGAGGCATTGTACCATTTTGCACAAGGGGTACCGTGCCCGGTTGTTCCCCGGCTGGCATTCCTTCTTCACCACCCGGTTGCTCCTGTGAAAGATATGCTGTAGTAGTAACGCTCCTTACTCGTTTTGGTTTGACCCGGGGTGGAGGAACAAACTGGGCTTTAATCTTTTCCTTCTCACTTTCTATGTAGCGCAGGGTTACTGTAGCTGCTGCAAGAACAAAACAAATAAGCAATAATATGACTGCCCTCTTATTCATCAACTACCTCTTATCGTAAACCGGCTCATCAAAAAAAGGAGACCCCGTTGTGCTGCATAGAACGATCTCTTACAAAGGGTAGCCCTGCCATAGAACCATCTATGAAAAAGAGTCCTTCTCTGTGTCTATCGCGGCAACTGCCTTTGTCTCTGCTTCACGTGCACCCAGTTCTTTTCTCAGTTTTTTGACTTCTCTTTTTAGCGAAAACCTCTCCGCTAAATCTAAAATACTTCCCAGCACAACACCAACGAGGAAGGGGAGCAGAATCAAGAGAGAAATGGGAAGCGGTTTGAGCAATACTCCGAAAAAGTTAAGTTGAATCGACTGGGAGTTTGACAGAGAAAACATCACAAAAAATAAAATGATAAGAGCAAAAAAAACCGTATTGAAAAAGTTTTTCATAATGCCCCCTTGGCAATAACCGGTAGTATCAAAACCAAACCACAGAGCATTCAAATGCCTAAAATGAACTAAAATGCCTAGAGTGCCTAAAGTAAAAAACTGGAAACAAGAAGAACGTCCAACGTCGAACTACCAATAAAGAACCATTTTTGTTTTTCATTCAACATTCGATGTTGAGCGTTGAATGTTCGGCGTTCATTTTTCCCCTCTGTGTACTCGGTGGTTTCGTAGTTTCTCCTTCTTTTCATGAAACTCTTGATAGTATCCAGTAATCCGGTTCAGGTTCTATTTTGTATGTTTTTTCATCTATTGTAAAGCTTTTTGTAGAACAGTGATTGCTTTTTTACTCCCGGAAGCAGGCACACATCCCGCCTTCTCTTTAAGGGGGTACCCCCCCAGCTAACCAATCATGCCCCTTAAAGCTCACTCTCCCCTCCCTAAATTATCTTGACAGCACCCGTTCATATTAATTATTATGATGGCACGACTCCTTTCTAACACACTATGAAGGTACCTCCATTGAACAACTTAATTATTGAACGATTCAAAGAGAGTGCACATTTACAAACGGCATTTGCAGAAAAAAACAGCGAACAGATTATACAGGCAGTGCGCCTGCTGGCAGCGGCACTGAAGGCAGGTAACAAAATCATGCTCTTTGGTAACGGGGGGAGCGCTGCTGATGCTCAACATATTGCAGCTGAATTTGTTAATCGATTATACAAAACTGAACGGGAGCGCCCTCCCCTTGCCGCATTAGCGCTCACCACAGACACATCGGTGTTAACCAGCATTGGCAATGACAGGGATTTTTCCCACGTTTTTTCCCGGCAGATTCGAGCACTGGGCAAAAAGGGAGACATTGCATGGGGAATAAGTACCAGCGGCAATTCACCCAACATGATCGCGGCAATAAAGACTGCCCGAAGCATGGAAGTGACCACCCTGGGGTGCACGGGGAAGGGTGGTGGTGAAATGGGCACGCTGGTAGATTACCACCTCACGGTTGAATCCCCTGATGTTACCCGTATACAGGAAGTGCACATTACCCTTGCCCATATCATCTGTGAACTCGTTGAACAGGAGCTGAGCCTGTAAGGCATACCTATGAAAAAAACACCGGAGCACCCTGACCGTAAAAGCATCAAAACAATCTCGCTGAAGGAAAGGGCCAGCAAGGTAAGTGTCAAAGACTTCTGTAAACCCTACAAAAAAGGAAGTACGCTTAAATCATTTTTAGATGTGCTGCCCACAACCCTTGCCGCCAAAGAGCTCAAAGAGATTGCACAGCGGACCGTCACCGCGTATCACCAGAAAAGACCTATTATCTTTGGGATGGGTGCGCACGTCATTAAAGTCGGGTTGAACCCCCTGCTCATCGACCTTATGCAAAAAGGTGTCATATCCTGCATTGCCATGAACGGAGCCGGTGCTATCCATGACGTAGAAATAGCTCTTGCCGGCAAGACATCAGAAGATGTCGCGACAGGTTTGCAGGAAGGACAATTCGGCATGGCACTGGAGGCCGCTGACCTCATCAATCAGGCAGTCCTTGAGGGACTGAGTGCTCATGACGGTATGGGGGCAGCAATCGGAAAAAGACTGCTTAACGTGTCAGCTCCCTACACCGGGATGAGCCTGCTGGCTGCAGGATCGCAACAGGGACTACCCATCACGGTACATGTAAGCATTGGAACCGATACCATCCACATGCATCCCAATTTTGATGGTGCCGCAACGGGTACGCTCACACACAACGACTTTTTGACCTTCTCCTCACTGATTGAGCAGCTTGAGGGAGGTGTCTTTTTCAATATAGGATCAGCAGTAATCATACCTGAAGTATTTCTCAAGGCGTTAAGTTTAGCCAAAAATCGAGGGGCACCGCTCAACACGGTGACAACCGTCAACATGGATTTTATTCGTCACTACAGGCCTGCAGTTAACGTTGTGGAGCGCCCCACCCTGTCAGGGGGGAAGGGCTATCACCTGATTGGACACCATGAAATTATGCTTCCCCTCCTTGCCGCAACCATCCTGGAGGAGCTCTAGCACCCCATGGAAAAAAAGATAAAGATTATCGCGGGAACCATAGCAGCCGAAGCAGAACTGCTAAGCACCTCCACTGCCGAGGCTCTCTGGGATGCACTCCCCCTTGAATCAGCCTGTAACATCTGGGGAGATGAAATCTATTTCACCATTCCCCTCTCACACGGCCTGGAGAAAGATGCACGTGAGACGGTAGAAATAGGTGATCTTGGATTCTGGCCGCAAGGACCTGCATTCTGCATCTTCTTTGGTCCCACCCCAATCAGCACGGGCAACGAAATAAAACCCGCAAGTGCAGTCAATATCTTTGGAAAGATTATCGGTGATGCAACGGTATTCAAACAGGTTCCATCGGATACACCTGTCCGGGTGGAGAAGGCAGGCACATGAAAAGAGGCGAAAAAATCATTACCCTCTTTTCCACAGGGTTATACACCGGTTATTTCCCCATTGCACCCGCTACCTTTAGCACCCTGACACTGGGGGTAGCATGCTATCTCCTCATGTTTCGCTTAAACCCTTACCTGTATGGTCTCCTGACGCTCATCATTTTCTTCTTAGCTGTCTGGCTATCAGACAAATCTGAAAAGATCTTCCAAAAAAAAGACTGCAGTTTTATTGTCATTGATGAGCTCGTGGGTTTTTTAATCACCATGTTCCTCGTCCCCTTTGACTGGATCTTTCTTACCATGGGGTTTTTCTTCTTTCGTTTTTTTGACATTGTTAAACCCCCACCAGCGAATTTTTTTAATAACAGAAAAAAGGGTGGACTGGACGTCGTCATGGATGACGTCATAGCAGGTTTCTATTCCAACCTTGCACTTCAGCTCGTTCGGGTCTTCTTCTTTAACGAGACCCTCTTCTAAGCACAAACAGTGATCCGCCCAACCACAGGCAGATGGAAACGTGAAGGCAGAAATCATAACAATCGGTGATGAGCTCACCTCAGGAAGTGTTCAGAATACCAATGCCACCTTTATCGCCGATCAGCTCCATACCGCTGGCATTGAGGTAGTACAGATCAGTACCGTGGGAGATGACACCCCGTCAATTGTCTCCATCTTACGGGGCATACAGCATCACGTCAGCTTCGTCCTGGTGACCGGTGGCCTGGGCCCCACCGTGGATGACATCACAACCAAAGCCGCTGCTGAGGCTTTGCGAAGAAAGCTCGAGCTTAACAAAGCTGCCCTTAAGGCCATGGAGGACCGGTTTCAGAAGCTCGGTCGCCCCATGAGCCCCCACAACATCAAGCAAGCCTACCTGCCGAGCGGCGCAACGATGATCCCCAATCCTATCGGCACCGCCTGCGGCTTTACCTCAGCAAAGAGCAACACGCTCTTTTTTTTCCTGCCCGGTGTACCCCGTGAGATGCGAAGAATGCTGGAGGAAACTGTTCTCCCCCTCATCAAGAAGGAACATCCTGACACGGAACTCGTAAGGACCGTGGGGCTTAAGATTTTTGGCAAGACCGAATCATACTGTGACCAGGCCTTGAGTGACCTCATAAAAGAAGAGAAAGAAATTGCCTTTGCTTTTTTGCCCCACTATCCGGAAATCACGCTCAAACTCACCATGCGTGGAAATGACAAGAAATTCATTGAAAAGAAACTGAAGGCCGTTGAGCGAAAAGTTACAAAGATTTTAGGCACAATCATCTTCGGAAAGAATGGGGAAACCCTGGAATCGGTTGTGGGCAGTCTATTGCGTTCACAGGAAGCCACACTGTCCGTAGCGGAATCGTGCACCGGAGGGCTGATTACCCACAGGCTGACGAATGTTCCTGGCAGCTCTGATTACCTGGAACGCTCTCTCATCGTATACAGTAACCGGGCCAAAAAAGAACTCTTGCAGGTGCCCGCTACTACCCTCAACCGTTTCGGGGCAGTCAGTCAAGAAACAGCTGAATCCATGGCACAGGGGATAAAACGCCTGGGCAAAACTACCCTCGGGTTAGCAGTAACCGGGGTTGCAGGGCCTGCCGGAGGAACATCAGACAAACCGGTCGGCACCGTTTTTATCTCCCTTGCCCACAAGCGACAGATTATCACCCAGAAACACCTGTTCTATGGTGACCGTTCCCAGATAAAATTTATGACGTCCCAGTACGCTCTGGACAGTTTGAGGAAATACCTCCTCACGATATAATCTAATAGTTCAAATTGACAAGCACGCTGGGCTATGGTATTTAATTTTGATTCGCAAGTGGATTGGTGTTACCCCCTAACCCTCTTCCCTAATCTCCGGCCGGGTAATCCCGACGGGGGGAGGGAAAATAGCATTTTTAATGCTTCGTGGGCCCGGCCCCGGAGGGGCATGGGCGTTTAACCTGTAATTGTGCTGACCGTGCAAGAACAAGAAAACGTTGATGTCACAGATTAGATCTTTTATTGCCATAGAACTATCGCCCTCTCTGCGACAGCACATTGAACACATCCAAAACGAGCTTAAGAGAGGTACCACTGATGTCCGGTGGGTACGCAGTGAGGGGATTCATCTCACCTTAAAATTTTTAGGTGCAATTGATGAAGAACGGGTAGCTGAAATTGGTGATGCCCTTGAGGAGTGTTTAGCTGACACAACGATCTTTACCCTATCTGTAGGCTCACTGGGGGCTTTTCCTAACAGGGAACACCCTAAAGTCATCTGGCTGGACATTGAAGATGAACGTGGTGTCTTACAGCAAGTTCAGCAGACGATAGACAGGAAACTAACCCGTCTTGGATTTACAGCAGAAAAACGGACCTTCTCTCCCCATCTCACTCTTGGAAGAATCAAATCTCCAAAAGGTAAGAGAACGGTAAGCCAGCGTTTAGCAACTATGGGAGAATGTGCATGTGGCACGTTTGATGTAACGGAGATTTTACTTTTTAAGAGTGACCTCAAACCGAGTGGCGCTGTTCATACTAAACTGAAATCATTTGCACTCCGCTCGTAGGCTAAGCAATCATATACAACTGTTTATAAACTGAGACTCTTTTAACCCGAGGGGGATGTTATGGCACAAGATGACAATAAAAGGAAGGCAATCGATAGTGCAGTGGCTCAAATTGAAAAACAATTCGGCAAAGGGTCTATCATGCGCCTGGGTGATGACTACAAAGTACCCGATATACCCATCATTTCAACCGGCTCAATCAGCCTGGATTGTGCCCTGGGTATAGGGGGTGTCCCTCGAGGCAGAGTGATAGAAATATACGGTCCTGAAGCATCGGGAAAAACTACCCTGACCCTGCAAATCATCGCAGAAGCCCAGAAAGCCGGTGGCGTGGCAGCATTTATCGATGCTGAACATGCAGTCGATATCGGGTACGCTCAACACCTCGGTGTTAAAACAGATGAGTTACTGATATCCCAGCCCGACACAGGAGAACAGGCACTGGAAATTGCCGAGATGCTGGTAAGGAGTGGGGCGATAGATGTCCTCATAATCGATTCTGTCGCAGCACTCGTTCCCCGTGCGGAAATCGAAGGAGAGATGGGCGACTCCCACATGGGGCTGCAGGCACGTTTGATGTCACAGGCACTGCGCAAGCTAACGGCTGCTATTAGCCGGTCAAGAACGTCGATGATTTTTACCAACCAGATTAGAATGAAAATCGGTGTTATGTTTGGCAACCCTGAAACGACGACAGGAGGTAACGCACTCAAATTCTATGCGTCAATCAGGTTAGACATCAGAAGGATAGAATCGTTAAAGAATGAAACAGGCATTTATGGCTCGCGAACACGGGTAAAGGTCGTTAAAAACAAGCTGGCTCCGCCATTTAAAGAGGCCCAGTTTGAAATCATCTATGGAGAAGGAATATCACAGGAAGGTGAACTTATTGACTTGGGAGCCTCTACCGACATCGTTGAAAAAAGTGGTACCTGGTACTCTTACCAGGGAGAACGTATGGGGCAGGGAAAAGAAAACGCAAAGAAATTTCTTAAGGAAAATCCCAAGCTGGCAGCGGAGATTAAACAAAAGATCAAAGTCCACCTTGGTTTACCGGTCAAAGAAAAAAAAGATGAACCCAAAGACGGAAAAAAATGAGATTGAGCGGGCTAAAGAAACTGCCTTTCACTTTCTCTCGTATCGCTCCCGTAGCAGCGCTGAAGTTAAGCGCAAATTGGAAGAAAAGGAATTTTCTCCGCTCACCATAACCAAGACACTCTCCCGCGTCAAAGAACTCGGCTATCTCAATGACTATGATTTCGCCTATACCTTTGCACGTTCTTCCCTGGAAAACAAGCAGTGGGGTACTCTCCGCATTACTGATGCCCTGCTCAAGAAAGGGGTAGCACAGGACATCATTAATGAGACGCTTGCAAAGCTGACAAAGGAATGTGATCTCACCCAAGTAGCGCGGCGTGCCCTTGAGCACAAATTCCCCCATACACATGACCAGCACGCCGGGGGAAAAACAAGACAGAACGTTATTAGCTACTTGAGAAGAAAGGGGTTTTGCTGGGATATCATTTCTGCGGTTATAACCTCTGGTGACTGAATGCACGTTTTTATAATCCTCAATCTGAACTCTAAAAGCTAAATGATGACCTCAAGCGACATTAGAAATCACTTTTTGCAGTACTTCCAGGACAAAGGGCACACTGCTGTACCGAGTTCTTCTCTCG
>CALJBY010000287.1 GCA_938024025.1 uncultured bacterium | reverse complement strand
TTCAGGATCTTTTGGCTTTACTGAAGTAAGGATTACCTGAAAAGGGGCTATGCTCAAGGGAAAAATGATGCCGTTTTCATCATGATTCTGTTCAATGGCAGCAGCTACCGTTCTTCCTACGCCGATACCATAACACCCCATAACCATATGCTGGGCTTTTCCCTGAGCATCTAAGAATGTTGCATCGAGTGCCTTGCTATACTTGGTGCCTAATTTAAAGATATGGCCGACTTCAATTCCCCTGCTCATGACCAATTGACCGTCTGCACAACGCGGGCAGGGATCCCTCTCCTCAGCAAAACGGAGATCCTCGAAACTGCTCACCTGAAAATCCCTGTCGCAATTTACGTTCATTAAGTGGATATCTTTTTCATTTCCACCGGTGACAAAATTACTCCCTCCTTTTAACGCATTATCTGCAATCACACGTATTTGTAATCCCACAGGACCGGCAAAACCTTTTGGGGCCTTGGTAACCTTTTCAATGACTTCATCATCTGCAAGGCTGAGCGTCTCTGCCTTGAGGTGATTCTGCAGTTTTATTTCATTAATTTCATGATCTCCTCTAACGAGGGCAGCAACGGTATGATCTCCTTCCTGAAAAATCATGGTCTTGATCAGCTGCTCGGGTTTTATCTTGAGAAAGCGAGTCACCTCTTCAACAGTTCGCTGCTTTGGTGTTTCTGCTCTCTTAAGTTCACCCTGCGGGAGCGGGCTTGACGTTTCTTCCGGTACTGTTCCGATCTCTGCCTTTTCTTTGTTTGCCGCATAACCGCATGCGGTACAAGAAAAGATACTGTCCTCTCCCGTTTCAGCCAACACCATGAACTCGTGGGAAAAACTCCCCCCGATGGGTCCCGTATCTGCTTCCACCGCCCTGAAGGTGAGCTTGCACCGTTCAAAAATAGCGCAGTAGGCCTGAAACATTTTCTGGTAACTCTTCTCTGCCCCCTCCTCATCGCTGTCAAAACTATAGGCATCTTTCATAACAAATTCCCGTGCCCGCATGACACCGAAGCGGGGCCGTATTTCGTCTCTGAACTTGAGGTGAATCTGGTAAAGGTTAATGGGAAGCTGACGATAGGAAGTCACCTCATTTTTAACCAGCTCGGTAATAACTTCTTCATGGGTGGGGCCAAGACAGAATTCACGATTATGGCGATCTTTGAGGCGCAGCATTTCTTTTCCGTAAATGTCCCATCTCCCGCTCTTCTGCCACAGTTCCGCAGGTTGCACAAAGGGAAGGGTAACTTGCAGGGCCCCTGCGCGATCCATTTCTTCCCTGATGATTTGTTCTGTTTTGCGCAGCACCCGCTGGGCAAGGGGGAGATAGGAGTAGATACCGGCTGCCAGTTTGCGAATCATTCCAGCCCTCAGCATCAGTCGGTGACTTAAAACTTCGGCCTCACTCGGATCTTCTCTCAGTGTCGGCATGAGCATGTGAGAATAACGCATCATTTAATCCCCTTCAAAAATAATAAAATGTAATTGTTTGCTTTGAATGCCCCGTGTTGCCTGCGGGAAGCATCACATCGATTGAGCTTCTTTAATAAGAGCACTGACTAACTCTTTTTCTTTCAGCCGTTTGATGATTTTTCCCCTTTTAAACAAAACTCCTCCGCCCTTGCCACCGGCAACTCCCAGGTCTGCTTCACGGGCCTCGCCTGGTCCATTCACTGCACACCCCATTACTGCAATGGTAAGGTGCCGTGAGAGGGAAGCAAGTTCCCGTTCCAGGGTATTTACTATGGGAAGAATATTGATGTCACACCGGCCACAGGTAGGACAGCTGATAATGAGCGGCCCACGTGTGCGCAACTTGAGTGCCTTGAGAATTTCATAGGCAACACGTACCTCCTGGAGGGGGCTTCCGGTCAGGGAGACGCGAATGGTATCGCCAATCCCTTCAGCGAGGAGAATGCCGAGACCAATGGATGATTTTATGCTTCCAGAGAAGGAAGGTCCCGCTGCGGTAATGCCGAGGTGAAGTGGATAGTTCGCTTTTTTTCGCATCAAACGGTATGCTTGCACCGTATCCAGGAGATCTGACGATTTAAGAGAAACCTTTATATCAAAAAAATCCAATGATTCTAAAATGCTGATGTGTTCCATGGCACTTTCTACCATGGCTTCCGGAGTAGGGTGGCGATATTTTTTTAAAAGCCGCTTGTGGAGCGAGCCAACGTTCACTCCAATGCGAATGGGAACCCCGTGCTCTTGAGCTGCACGAACCACTGCACGTACCTTTTCAGTACTTCCAATATTGCCCGGATTTATTCTCAGGCCGTCTACTCCTTGTTTGATAGCTTCCAGCGCAAGCTTATAATCGAAATGGATATCTGCCACCAGTGGAATGGAAATTCCCTGCTTAATTGCAGCAAGATTGCGTGCTGCCTCCCTGTCTGGAACTGCAACGCGCACAATCTCGCAGCCGAGCTTTTCCAGCTGGCGAATTTGTCTAACCGTTGGGGAGGTCTTTCTGGTGTCGGTGGTAGTCATTGACTGGACTACAATAGGAGCACCACCACCAATCATAACGCCCCCCAGAGAGAGCTGCCTTGTGCGTTTTTTCTTCATGGACCTTTCCCGGTGGCTGTGTCTAATGTTCCCACTAAATCCGCAGGGGTCGTGAGATGATTGATCTTGAGGTAGTTCTCCAGGTCAGCAATTACTTCACTCGTAACCTGCGGATTGACGAATTGGCCTGTTCCAATTTGAATTGCGGAGGCACCTGCTATAATGAATTCCAGAGCATCTCTGGCGTTGCAAATGCCGCCGATTCCCACAACAGGAATGCTTACGGTGTTATAAACTTCCCATACCATGCGCAGGGCAATGGGCTTAATCGCGGGGCCTGAAAGCCCACCGGTAATGTTTGCCAGCCGAGGTGTTCGGGTCTCCAGGCTAACTGCCATACCGATTAGCGTATTAATAAGTGAAAGGACATCAGCTCCTGCTTCCTCTGCGCTTCGCGCAATGCTTCTAATATCTGTCACGTTGGGAGAGAGCTTTACCATGATAGGGAGCGAAAATGCTTTCCTGACGGTGCGCACCACTTTAAAAACTTCTTTAGGATCGGTGCCAAAGGAAATCCCTCCTTTCTTTATGTTGGGGCAGGAGATATTTATCTCGAGGGCTGCGATACCACTAACCCCATCAAGGGTTTTCGCTACTTCGCCATATTCTTTCAGTGTCGTTCCAAAGATGTTGACAATAATAGGAGTCCCCTGCTTTTTGAGGTTCGGAATTTTTTCTTCAATCAATGCCTTGACACCGATGTTTTGGAGACCAATAGCATTGAGCATACCACCTGTTGTTTCAACAAGACGGGGAGGAGGATTTCCTAAATGTGGTTTAAGAGAAATCCCTTTGGTAATGATGGCTCCCAGGTGATTAAGCGAAAAGTGCTTCCTGTACTCCTCTCCATACCCAAAGATACCGGAGGCGGCGATTACAGGATTTTTCATCCGGATTCCAGCGACATCAACTGCAAGACTGATCTTTTTATGCACCTGTTTCATAGATAACGGTCTGGAGTAGTACGGTTAAAAAAACTATCCATTAAGCACGAGAGCATGGGTGTGATCCCATGCGATGGCAGTACTTTCAAAAACAGGACCTTCCTTACAGGCTCTTTGATAGGAGAGACCTTTGTTTTGATCGGATCGTGTTGGGATGGTACAGCCGAGACAAGCTCCTACGCCACACGCCATTCTGCTCTCCAGAGAAATCTGGCAGGGGAGAGCGTGCACACGAGCAATCTCTGATAGAGCTCGAAGCATGGGTAGCGGTCCACAGCCAAAGAGCGTAGGAGGAATGCCTTCAGACGGAGGACACTTTGAAAAAAAGTCCCTGAGCAGATCGGTGACCAGCCCGGTAGTACCTGAACTGCCGTCTTCTGTGCTCACCGCGACCGTAATCCCCAGTTTCTTAAAATCGTTAAGGCAAAGAACATCATGAGCAGTCTTGCCACCGAGAAAAACAAAGACTTTTGGTGCAGCAGCACGGGTGCCTTTTTTTTCTTTCAGTGCTTGTGCTAAGGAGAAAAGCGGTGCGACACCAATTCCCCCTGCAATCAGGAGAGCTGTTTTAAGATTGTGCTCAACATGAAATCCATTGCCGAGTGGACCGAAAAGGTCGAGTGCTTCACCCCTCTGCTTTTTGGATAAGATAAGTGTTCCTTTACCTGCAATATGATAGAGGACCTCAATACAGGAAGGGGATCCGTGAGATGGAGGGTTATTCCTTTCGTTGCATATCCTGTGAATGGCAAACGGGCGGCGCAGGAGCGGGTCAAGCACATCGGTTACTCTCACCATAACGAATTGCCCTGGTTTTGCGCTGACGGCTATTTCGGGACAAAGAATCCTCATCTTGTAATAGGCTGTTGTAATCTTCCG
>CALJBY010000286.1 GCA_938024025.1 uncultured bacterium | reverse complement strand
GATAGAGTTATGGTAGGAGCGGCTTTAAGCCGCGAATTCATCGCGCATGAATGCGCTCCTACCGAAATTTCGAAATTGTTTGGTTAGAACTCATGAAGGCGGTTTTCATCCGGGTTACTGGAGTTTTGTGGATAAGCAGATATTACTTATTCCAAAAAGCATCCTATCTAACAGGGGAGCCAGAGAAAATAGTAACTATTGATAAAATAGAAGATTTTTTGTTCACTCCTCCTCTGTGCAGTTACCCGATATCTTTTCTCTTTCTCAGTGAATTCTTTCTAATGGAAATGCTCTTTGATTTACTGAAACGAGAGTGCTCACAGAGTTTTTTTAATTAAATTTACTCTCTGTGGCCTCTGTGGTTAAAATTGGGGGGAAATAGGGAGAACAAATAATAAAGGCATGCGCTATTTAGATTTTTTGCTGAAAGAACCTTGGGGAAGCAAGATAGAAAAGGTAGATCCGGTGCCTATTTTGCTCTTCACGCGAATATCACCTCCATGATCCTTTATTATGCCATAACACACAGAAAGGCCGAGGCCAACCCCTTTTACGTTCTGCTTGGTAGTAAAAAATGCATCGAAAATTTTATCTTTTATCCCTACTGGTATGCCATTACCGGTATCTTTTACCTTGATAATGGTGTAACCATTCTCGGCACAAGTTTCTAAGGTCAATTTCCCCCCTTTGGGCATGGCATCTTTGGCATTGGCAAGAATGTTCAATATAACCTGCCTCAGCTGATTGGTTGACGCTGTGATGGGGGGCAGCTCTCGGTTCAGATTGGTTTTGGTCTTAATATTGGATTCCCATAATTGCTTTTCAAGAATAAGCAGTACGTCTTCTAGTAATTTGTTAATATCGATTTTCCTCCTTTTTTCTTCCTGAGGTTTGGAGAAACTTAACATATTGCGTAACATTTCTGAAAGTCTCTCTGTTTCAGAGAGTGACATATCAAGGATTTTTCTTCTCTTGCTCTTGGGAGGTATTTCAGTTTTAAGCAGTTCTAAGGTATTCATAATTCCGTAGATGGGATTATTCAGCTCATGGGCAAGCTGAGACGTAAGCCTGCCCATAGCTGCCAGTTTCTCTGATTGTAATAGCTGCTGCTGGGCTTCACGAAGCTGACTTTCCATTTTAAGTCTTGGCCGTAAATCTATAAAAATACCTACTGTTGCCAGTGCCTTACCCGTATCGTCATAGAGTAGAGAAGCTGAGAGACTGCCGTCAATTTCTTCTCCCCAACGATTCTTGTGAATCATAGGATAGGACTGTAGCCTGCCGACACCACCATAATCAGTCCCCCGTATCTTTCCCATTATCTCCTGAGCAACACCCGGAGGATAAATGTTTCTAATGTTCATCTTTCCAATGACTTCATCTGCTTTATACCCTAAAAGCTCCTCGGCTCCCTTGTTAAAGATGAGGATATTCCCTTTCATATCGGTTGCAACAATACAATTTAGTGAGCTCTCTATCACTTTGGAAAGAAACTGATGTGCCTCGCGCAGTTCTCTTTCCATTTGCTTTCTTCCGGTGATGTCTATATTTAAACCCTGATATCCGATTATCTCTCCCTTTGTGTCAAAGAGGGTATTGCAGGTGACCAATACCGATATTTTTTCCCCATTCTTTTTTTTAAAATTGATCTCGTAATCTTTAACATACCCCTTTTTTTCAATCTCCCGCTGAAATCTTTTCCTATCCCCAGGATTTACATAGATGTCGCTTTCAATATCTATTGACAAAAATTCCTCCTTGCTTTCATAGCCTAAGGCATCGATCATTGCCTGATTACAGTCAATGAACCTGCCTTCCTTAGTGCTTAAGAAGAGGCCATGACGTACTCTTTCAAATAGGTCTCTATACCGTTGTTCAGAGACTCGCAGCTTTTCTTCCAAAATGCTGCTGTGGGTACTCTCTTTTTTCTGCTTCACACGTTTGTTCCCCGTTAAGCTTTTTCCGGGTGTATCGTTCTTATCCCTGCGCTGCATAGGCATAGTCCCTCACGGTACTGTTTAATTTCCAAAAGGGGATCAGGTCCTCAAAGGAGAAGAGTGATTTCATGGCTATGTTTTCAGTCATAATGTTTGACTCTTCAACAGCCGCCAGGGGGTTTAAGCCACCCGCAACGATCATGCCTACCCGTCCTTCGGATACGGGAATATCAAGAAGCGGCTGACCGGGCTTGCCGGTCATGAGTATTCCTCCTAAACCAATGGACTCCAGGCGTTTTCTTATCCTTTCAACCTGTGCAAGTGCCACAGAAGGAATCTCCCGGAAGCTGGCTCCAATCTTGCCATTACCGGTCAGCGCTGCCTGGCACACACTGGTCATACCCCCCTTTACGAAAATCTCCAGGGGATCAATGGAGGAACCGTCGTAGTTGATGATTTCCGTAAATCGCAGTGGATGCCCCTTCGCCAGTTCCAGGAGGCCACCAAATCGGGAGGTGGTGTGAATACCCTCACTTAAAAAGATGCCGTTCAGGGTTACGCTGCAGACCGTGCCAATAACCACCTTTCCTTCTTCTCCCGTTTCCCTCTCATCTCCAGGAAGGTTTAGTGCAACAAGCCTGCCCATGCCCAATCCCGCCCGAAACACCGATTCGATGTGATGGATGGCTTTGTGAAAATCATCTCCATTAATAGTGGAGACATTGAGGATTATTTTCCCCCGTTGTTTTCTGAGTGAAAAACCCATTTGATAGGTGAGGGAGTCAATCTTTGATGCAACAAAACCTACTTTTTCAATGACAAAGGCTGATTGTAATTCTTCCTCTCCTTTAGGTGTAATTTTTCGGCCTCGTTTTCCAAGGCTTTTAGTGAGTCCTTCCTGGTCCATTCTTTGGAGATAGTTTCTGACCATCCTTTGGCTGAGATCCACCCCGTATTCTTGCAACCTTTGAGCGATTCTTGTTCCCCCCAGGGGTTTTCCCGCATCAGCTAGTATTTTTAGTACAGAAACAATTTTTCTCTGATATGTGCTATCCATGACTGATTCTCCTTGTTGGCTATTGTTACATACTACCCAAAAAAGTAGTTTTGTCAACCATAATAACGGCACTATTGCCGCACATTAAGGCATTACAGCACAAAGCAGAAAAAGAGATAGATGTAACGGATTTATGGCGTAATCCCCCCTTTTCTCCTAAAATATGATCTTTGATAACAATTACCTTGACATGCTAGGGGAGTAATGGTAAAAACCAAGGCTTTGTGACTAAGGAAATGAATTGCCGTTTATAGGCAAGAGAGGTAAACGTTAATACTCAGTAGAGGAGGAAGAAAATGAATTTACAACAACCCAATGCAAACGAAGCCACCAGAACTTCGAACCGGTCAAGAAGTGTAACGCCGATGAGTGGACTGTGCACCCGCTGTGTTGATGGATGCAGGGGCAACTGTGAAGTCTTCAAGGCAACCTTCCGGGGACGGGAGCTCATCTATCCTGGACCATTCGGTGATGTAACTGCTGGAGGAGATAAGGACTATCCCATTGATTACTCCCACTTAAATATACAGGGTTATGCCCTGGGTGCGGAGGGCCTTCCCCCCGGAGTAACCGGTGACCCGGATACTGCAACCTTTCCTTCGGTAAGCACTGAAACCGAGTATGGCTGGGATATAAAAGTAAAAATGAAAGTTCCCATTTTTACCGGTGCCCTGGGATCAACTGAGATTGCCCGGAAGAACTGGGAACACTTTGCAGTCGGAGCGGCCATAAGTGGTGTAACACTGGTGTGTGGAGAAAATGTGTGTGGAATCGATCCCGAGCTTGAACTCGATTCCAATAAAAAGATTACCAAGGCCCCGGACATGGACAGGCGGATTGAAACCTATCGCCGTTATCACCAGGGATTTGGTGAAATTTTGGTACAGATGAATGTGGAGGATACCCGTCTGGGCGTTGCTGAGTATGTCAGTAAAAAGCATGGATTAGAGACAATCGAGCTCAAATGGGGACAGGGTGCAAAGTGTATCGGGGGAGAGATCAAGGTAAACACTCTCGAGCGCGCGCTGGAACTGCAAAAACGGGGTTACGTGGTTACTCCCGATCCGTCAAGCCCGGTAAATCAGGCCGCCTTCAAGGATGGTGCTATTAAGGAGTTTGAGCGGCACAGCAGACTGGGATTTATTTCCGAGGACGGATTCTATAATGAAGTCGATCGCTTAAGAAAACTGGGATTCAAACGCATTACCTTGAAGACCGGGGCCTATGGACTGCGCGAGCTGGCCATGGCGATTAAGTGGAGCTCAAAGGCAAAAATTGACCTGCTCACCGTTGACGGTGCTCCGGGAGGAACGGGTATGAGTCCCTGGAGGATGATGGAAGAATGGGGAATGCCGAGTCTTCACCTCCACGCATTAACCTATGAGTTCTGTAAGAAGCTTGCTGACAAAGGTGAGCGTGTTCCCGACATAGCATTTGCCGGTGGTTTCAGCAGCGAAGACGGTGTTTTTAAATCGCTGGCGATGGGTGCCCCTTTTGTGAAAGCCGTATGCATGGGCCGGGCACTCATGATCCCGGGCATGGTTGGTAAAAACATCGCCCAGTGGCTCAAGGCAAATGATCTTCCCAAGACGGTAAGTGAATTCGGGAAGTCGATAGAAGAAATCTTTGTCTGTTACGAAGCGGTTACTGATATTGTGGGCAAGGATGAGATGAAAAATATACCGCTCGGTGCCTTAGGTATTTACAGCTACGGAGATAAGATCAAGGTGGGGCTCCAGCAGCTGATGGCAGGGGCACGTTGTTTCAGTCTGCCTGCAATAACCAGACGGGAACTGATGTCGCTTACTGAAGAATGTGCAAAGGTAACGGGAATCCCCTATCTCATGGATGCCTATAGGGAAGAAGCAGAGAAAATTCTGGAAGGCTAACCATAGCCTAACCAGTTAGGACAGTAAAAAGGGAGCTTCTGTTGGTATGTACAATGGGGGCTCTTCCTTTTATTTTTCTTCTCCTCTAAGAAGCCGTGAGTTGGAGATTCTACGATTTGGATTGTTTTTCTTATAAGGATGTGGTAAAAAATCTCTTTATTCCGTCGTCATAGCAGCAATTTTAGCAAGGAGATTTTATGAATACGTTAGCAAAAGAACTGAATGATCAATTACAAAAGGAAAATGCCGCTGTCTATGCAATGCTCTCCAAGCGGGGGAAAGAGCTTTTTTTCCCCAAGGGAATCTTGAGCCAGAGTGCAGAGGCTAAAACCAAAGCAAAGAAATTTAATGCAACCATTGGGATAGCAACAGAGGGCGGGGTAGCGATGCATCTGCCGTGCATTCAAAAACACCTGGTAGGCATTGCCCCCAATGAAGCCTTCCCCTATGCCCCTGCTGCGGGAAAGCCGGAACTGCGGAAAAGGTGGCAGGAGAAAATTGTGACGGACAACCCCTCTCTCAGGGGGAAGCACATGAGCCAGCCCATTGTTACCAGTGCTATTACCCATGGACTCGGTCTGGTAGGCGATCTCTTTGTTGATGAAGGAGATGTGATAGTGTTGCCGGACAAACTCTGGGGTAACTATCGTCTCATTTTCGGTGCCCGTCTGGGAGCGCACTTTCAGACCTTCCCCATGTATAACGAGAGAAATGGATTTAACACAGATGGCTTTCACCAGGTGCTTAAAGAAACGGCCAAAAAAAAATCTAAGATAGTTGTCTTGCTCAATTTTCCTAACAACCCTACGGGCTACTCTATTACTCCTCAAGAGGCAGCCGCTATCTGTGATGCTCTGAAAGAGGTTGCATCGGAGGGGGTCAACATGGTTGTCGTGAGTGATGATGCCTATTTTGGTTTGTTCTATGCTGATGAAGTGATGCAGGAATCACTTTTTGCCCACACGGCCAACCTGGATGAACGGATTCTGGCAGTAAAACTCGATGGTGCCACCAAAGAGCAGTTTGTCTGGGGATTCCGGGTAGGCTTTATCACCTTTGCATCGGGGGGGCAGGGCAGTAGTGAGGTGATTTATGATGTCCTGGGGAAAAAGACGATGGGTGCTATCCGGGGAGGTATATCCAATTGTTCACACCTTTCCCAGACGCTCATTGTAAAGGCCTTTGAATCTACGTCTTTCGTCAAAGAAGCCCGGGAGAAGTTTGAGATCATGAAAGCCCGTGCACTCAAGGTAAAAGAGGTGCTCGACAATGAGAAATACCAGGATGCGTGGACCCACTACCCCTTTAACGCGGGCTACTTCATGTGCCTGAGACTTGCATCAGTGAATGCAGAAGCACTGAGGCAACATATCCTTGATACATATGGTGTGGGAGTAATTTCTGTCGGGGATACCGATGTCCGGGTGGCGTTTTCCTGTACGGAAGTTGATGATATTCAGGAACTGTTTGACCTCATCTACCAGGGGGTACAGGACCTTTCATAAAAACTGAACCTCAGAAAACACAAATGCCTAAAATGAGCTAAAGTGCCTAGAATGCCTAAATTAAAGACTTAAAGGCAAAGAAGCTAAACCACGAAGAGCACGAAGAAGCACCCTGAGTTAAGTAAGTGCACGCATTTAACCGGGCAGGCGAAGAAAAAAATAAAAATGGACTTAAGGATTGCAAGTAATTTACCGGAAGAGCATGAACAATTGATCCTAAGAGCAGCGACTTAAGCCTGGCATCAGGAGGATTGTTTAATAAGTATCTTCGTGTCCTTCCTGGTTCACATTTTTTTATAATTTTTAAATTGTTAGAGGGAGCAGAAAATGGAAAAGATAAAGGTAGGTATTTTAGGGGCAACGGGGATGGTAGGACAACGGTTTATCCAACTCCTGGAGGACCACCCCTGGTTTGAAATTGGCGACCTGGCAGCATCAGAGCGAAGCGCCGGCAAACCCTATGAAGAAGCAGTGTCTGGAAGGTGGAAATTAGAAACCCTCATTCCTGAGAAAACGGCCTCAATGGTAGTAAAGGAGTGCACACCTAATCTCGACTGTAGGGTAGTCTTTTCTGCCCTCGATGCCAGTTTTGCAGGTCCGGTTGAGGAAGATTTTGCAAAGGCAGGGTATGTGGTGAGCAGTAATTCGCGCAATCATCGTATGGTTGACG